>CAZOJA010000004.1:0-40083 GCA_964579955.1 uncultured Veillonellaceae bacterium
GGTAGATGGAATAGACGATTACGTTGGTTGCGCCGGCAGGGCCGCCCTGGGTCAGGATGTTGATCTCGCCGAAGGTCTGCAGCGCGTTGATGACGGAAACGATAAACACGAAGAAAAGCGTCGGCGACAGCATCGGCAGCGTGATGTCCTTGAACTGGCGGAAAGGTCCGGCGCCGTCGATGCGGGCGCTTTCGTACAATTGCTCAGGGATGGCCTGCAGTCCGGACAACAGGACGATGGTATTGAACCCTAGCGAACGCCATACCGAGACCACACAGACCGAGAACAGGGCCCACTTGGGGTCGGACAGCCAGTTGACCTGCGACAGGCCCAGTTTGGAAAGGAAGAAGGTGAAGATGCCGGCGCTGGGATTGTACAGCAGCATCCAGATCATCGAGGCGCTGGCCACCGCGATCACCAGCGGCGAGGCGAAAATCGTCCGGAACAGACCGATTCCCCTGAGCCGCCAGTTGGCGATATAGGCGAGCCCCAGACCGAGCACCAGACCGGGAATTACGGTATAGAGGGTGAACAGCAGCGTGAGCCAGAGGTTATGGCCGAAATTGCCCGTAGTAAATATCTCCACGTACTGGCTGAAGCCGACATAATATTTTTCCACGCCGATGATATTTGTCTCGTGCATGCTGAGCCGGATCGATTTGATGAGCGGATAGAAGACAAACACGATGAAAATCAACAGCGACGGACCTAGATACAACGCTGCCCGTCCGATATTTCGCCAGACCATTCTCGCACCCCCTGCAACCCCATTGAACCATGCTTTCACAGCCAGGAACATGATTCTAAAGTTAAATTCTGGTTATCTTTGCAAAACCCTCTTGATAATTCGCAATAAACAGAAAAAAACCTTATGTAAATAGAAAAAGCAGGGTGAATCGAGCCCTGCTTCTCTTTGCTGTGATTATTTTTTGCAGCCGCTTAGCGCACGAAGTTCGTCACGACTTTGTCTTCGCGCTGCGGTGCCTGCGCTTTGCCGGCAGCAACCAGCTTCAGCAGCCAGGCCATGTTTTTGCCCAGCACCCGCATGATCTGGTTGCCTTCATGGTCCTGCAGCACTTCGCCGGGCTCGCGGCCATGGATGACATTCCAGTAGTTGGAGCCGGGCATGATCATTTCGGCGTAGGCGATGTAGTGGTTGAGCGCATCGAAAGTAGGGACGCCGCCGGAACGCCGGACCGCGACCACGGAGGCGCCGACTTTGTGGCGGAACAGGCCGCCATTGACTCCGGCGACATAGAACAGCCGGTCGAGAAACGATTTCATCGTGCCGGCGATGCCGGCATAGTGAACCGGTGCGCCAAGCAGGATGCCGTCGGCCGCCTTCAGTTTTTGCAGACAGGCATTGACTTCGTCATCAAAGACGCACTGTTCGTTCAGGTTCCTGGCGCAGCCGCCGCAGGCCATGCAGCCGCGGATCAGCTTATTGCCGACCTGGATGATTTCAAACTCGACGCCTTCCTTCTGCAACTGCTCACCGACCAGTGCGAGCGCGGTATAGGTGTTTCCGTTGGCTTTGGGGCTTCCGTTGATAGCGATGACTTTCATTTCCGGTCTCCTTTCTTTATGGCAGGTTTATTGCGGGGTGAACAGGAATAAGATGATGGCGATCGATACCGCCATATTCAGCAGGGCAAAGCAGAAATTCTGCTTTAGTCCCACCACCAGAGGATTCAACCTGGTCAGGCTGGACAGGATCAGGTTGATTGCGGAGAAAGGCGAACAAAGACTATATAGCACGTACCCGGTCAAAAATGCTCCGGCCAGTTCGCGGCCGGATAAAGGAATGCTGCCAGGAGGCAGGGAAACAGCGATCGCCGCGATGGTGATCATCGGATGAATACCCAGTAACGACAGCAACCCGATGGAGGCGACGATCAACAAACTCAGTTTGAGCGGGGTGTCCAGACCGAAATGACTGACAAGCAGCGGAATCTGGGCCGGAATCTCGGAACGGGCCAGCGCATACCCGAAAAAGCCGATGGCCGAGAACAGCAGGGTTTCATTATGCATTTTTGAAAGCTTTTCTTTCAGGTAGCTGCGAAATTGCAGAGAATAGGTTCCGGTCTTTCCATAGATTACCGCCAACACGACCGGGCCGATGAAGGATATGAGCGGGACCAGGATCAGGGCGCTTTTCTTTGTCGTATATTCGAGCAAAATAATCATGCTGATCAACAGGCCGGTTTGGCAGAGCAACTTGAGCAGGCCGGTCTTGGCGGTCCGATTGTCTATGGCTGTCTCTGTCGTTGCCGGTTGCGCCGGGGCAAAATCGGGCAGCTTTCCATATTCGAACCAACCGACCAACAAGGAGCAACCCATGCTAGCCAGCGCGAGGGAGATCCCGACCGGAGCCACCGTGAACCAGGAGATGCCGGCATATTGGATGGCTAAGGCGACCGAGATGAAACTGGGGGACCACATCACGTTGGGCGTGAATCCCCGCGCCAGGGCACGGGGAAACAGATGGGACGGACACTTGTCCGCCGTACCGCGCAGCAATTGATGCACGAAGTGCAGGCTGGCCAGGTTCAACAGGCAGGAGAGAAAGGTGACCATCGCTGCAACGACTGCATAAAACCGGAATGGGGAGGTCATCTGTCCGGCAGTGATTCGGCTGAGGTATTGCGGGTAGGGCTCGAAAGCCAGTATGCTGCTGAGCAGGGGGACGGTCAGCACCAGGCTGAGCAGCGGAGCGTTGTGAATGACGGCCTTGCTCCAGTCCAGCGGCTGGGGATTTCCCTGCATCATCAGCAGAAAGCCGCAACCGGCAAGAAACAGGGAAGGCAGCAAGGCCGAACGCCGCGCCCGGTTCAGGGCGGCGAGGCAGGCGATCAGCGCGCAACCGGCCATGACATGCTGTAGCCAGGCCTGCGGAAAAAAAGACTGCAACAGGAAAATTGCGATATAGAGTAGCAACAGGATACTGAAGGCCGGAGTTTTGGCAAGCGGAATGAAGAATCGCTCCTTTCGGACCGGACGCAATGAAGATTTTTTCGCTATTTGCCTGATTCGACGAAGCAACACGATTTTCCTGTATCAGTTCCTGTGCGAAACACCGGCGGACTTTTTGCCGGATGGCAGGAATTCAGGGCGTGGACAGATAATATATACTTTCGCAATACATTCAAACAAACACAAGATTTCATTTTACGAAAGGAAGGGTTCGTGAATGGAACTGAAAGTGTTGCAACAAGAGAAGGAACTCTTTGTGACACTGGCCGGCAGCATGTATGAACAGGAAGCGGCCGAAATCAAGACCGTTCTCAGTCGCTATATCGAAGAAGGGATGGTCTGTCAGCGCCTGGATTTTTCGGCAGTGGACTATATTGACAGCGCCGGGCTCGGGATGCTGGTGACTTTGCAAAAGAGGGCCGCCCAGCGCGGCGGCGGGTTGGTGATCAGCGGCTTGACCGGATTGGTAAAGGAACTGTTTGTCCTGACTCGTGTGAATCGGGTCTTTGAAGTTCAATAGAAGTTCAAGCAAAGAAAGGCGGGACCGATTTGACACAAGCCGACTATTATAACCAGGCTCCAGTCGGTTATTTGACGGTCGATGCTTCGGGCGCGATTCAAGCGGCGAATCAGCCCTTTTGCCGATGGGTGGGCTTGACCGGGCAGCAAATCAAGGGCCGCTTGTTGCTATCCTGCGTTGATCCGCAGGATCGGAGCGAGTTCAGTCAGTTTTGGCATGAGATGAAGCGCCGGCAACAGGGTCAGATCACGGCCCGGTTGTCTGCAGCGCATAGCGCTTGGTTGTGGGTGAGTTTTGATTTTTCCGTGCGGGCAGATGCTGCCGGCACGGTTTTGTTTCATGGGGTTGCCAGTGATGTATCCCGGCAGGCCGGATTGGAGGATGCGCTGAAGGAAAGACGCAAAGAGCTGCGCTGCCTTTACCGACTGTCTGACTTGCTGGCGAACCCTGATATAAGCCTGGAAGAGGCGTTGATGCAAGCAACGCAGATCATTCCCGCCGCGTTTCGTTTTCCGGAACGTACCCGGGCTTTGCTTGAGATTGACGGTACACGGTATTCCTGCAGCAAGGAACTGCTGTCCGGACCGATGCTGCGGCAGGAGATTCTTGTGTCAGGCTCTCGGGTGGGGAATATCGCGGTGTTAGTGGACTGGGACGGTGAAAACCCGGATGCGCCGGCTTTCCTGCCGGAAGAGGAGGAGTTGATTCAGGCGGTTGCCGCGCAAATCAGCCGCAAGGTCGAACGCGCAAAAGCCCTGGAGGAGAAAAGCGAGAGCGACCGGTTGCTGAGTCTGGCTCAGGTGGTGGCGCGGGTCGGTTATTATTCGATGGACCTGCAGACGGGATGTTGGACCGGTTCGCCGGTGCTGGAATCGATTTTTGGCATCGACGGGCGTTTTGAACGGACTGTGGAGAGTTGGCAGCGGCAGATTGCCCCCGAAGACAGAGCGTGGCTGATAGAGCGGCTGCAAAAGGTGATTCGCGAGGGCTTGCGCTGGGATGTCGAGTATCGCTGGGTCCGGCCGTCCGACGGGCAGGTGCGCTGGCTTTCCGCTAAAGGTGAATTCGATTACGACACGGAAGGGAAGCCGATCCGTTTGAGCGGCTTCATCCAGGATATCAGCGAACGGAAGCAAGCGGAGCAAGAACTGCGGATCCGCGAAGCGATGCTTTCGCAAACCCAGGCGATTGCTCATGTCGGTTCCTGGCGACTGGACATGGCGAGCGGCAAACTGGCCTGGTCGGATGAAGTTTACCGGATCTTCGGTTTGCAACCGCAGCAATTTGAAGCCACTTATACTGCGTTTCTCGAATTCGTTCATCCGGAGGACCGGGACGAGTTGGACAGGCGGTACCAGGAATCGCTGCTAAATCCCCAGGAATACTATGAAATGGAGCATCGAATAATCCGCAGGCACACCGGTGAGGTTCGCTATGTTCTGGAACGGGCCGAGCATCAGCGGAATCCGGAAGGGGAGATTGTCGCATCCATCGGCATGGTGCAGGATATCACCGAATACAAAAAGATGCTGGTTGTTCTGCAGCAGGCCAAAGAGGCGGCGGAAGAATCAAACCGGTTGAAGGGCTCTTTCGTGGCCAATGTTTCGCATGAAATCCGCACCCCGATGAACGCGATCCTCGGTTTCACCGAAATGATGCTGCGAGAAGCCGATCTGCCGGAGCGGCACAGGCAGTATCTGCAAACGATCGCCAAAAGCGGCGAGCATTTGCTGGAACTGATCAATGACGTGCTGGAGATTTCCAAGATCGAGTCAGGCCGGCTCAGCCTGCAGGAGTCTGATTTTAGCCTGCAGCAGCTGCTGGGCGACATGCGGGCGATGTTCCTGCCCAAGGCAGAGGGCAAGGGACTGAAACTGATCATCGCTAAGGAGCCGGAGACTGCCGATGCGGTAATTGCAGACCGACAGAAGCTCAGCCAGATACTGATCAATCTGATAGACAACGCGATTAAATTCACCGAGCAGGGGGAGGTGTCGGTGCTTTTCCGCTGCTGTCCCGGCGAGGCGGGGCATGGCGATATTCGGCTGCGGGTGGAAGTCAGGGACAACGGGCCGGGAATTTGCGAAAAAGAGCAGGCCGGCTTGTTTCAGCTGTTTTCCCAAACCCGCCTTGGCGCTGCAAGGGGCGGCACCGGACTGGGCCTGGCAATCAGCCGCAATTATGCCCGGATGATGGGTGGCGATGTTTCGCTCAGAAGCCGGCCCGGGACGGGAAGCGTTTTTGTCCTGGAGATTCCTGCCCGTACCGGTCGGAGCGAATATCGCGACGCGCCTGTTAACGCCCGGATTCAAGGAGTGGGACCCGGCCAGAAAAAGTACCGCATCCTGGTGGTTGACGATGAAGCGATGAACCGTGAAGTGATGGCCGGCATTCTTGCTCAGGCAGGCTTCGATTTCCGGCCGGCCGTGGATGGAGAAGCGGCATTGCGCTTGATTGTCGATTGGCAGCCCGATTTGATCTTGATGGACATCCGGATGCCGGGGTTCGATGGGTACGAGGCAACCCGACGGCTAAGGGAGATGGCGCAGGGAAAGGACGTGCCGGTTATCGGCGTGTCGGCCAGCATATTTGAACAAGACCGCCAACAGGCCATCGACGCCGGCATGAATGATTTTGTCAGCAAGCCTTTCAAAGCGCAGGAGCTGTTGCAACGGATCGGTGATTCTTTGAATATCCGATATTTGTATGAAACAGAAGCTGCCACTTGTGCCGATACGGCAGGCGAACCGTCCGCCTTGTCAGGCTCCGGCCTCAATTGTGCAGAAATTGCCAGGATACCGGAGAAGTTGCTGCAGACGCTGCGTGAAGGCGCCGCCAACGCCGATTATTTCGAGCTGATGGCTGCGATCGAACGGCTGCAGGGCGATTGTCCCACGCTGGCCGGCCAGTTGCGAAACCTGGTTTTGCGATACAACTATGAAGCCTGTCTGGAACTGCTGAATCATTGCCAGGAGGCAGAGAATCGATGAAGAAAAAAACCGGACTGGATCCGGCGCCAATCCATCCCGTTGATCCGGACCTGATCCCGCTCGGATTTGCCGTTCTCGGCCGGCAGGGCAGGATCTTGTCAGCCAACCGGTTGTTGGCCGATTTGCTGGCAACTGACCGCGGGGCGCTGTCCGGCCGTTTGTTTGCCGACTATGTATGCCCGGCCGACCATATCCTTTTGCAACAGCATTTTGCCGAACTGCTGGCAGGCAAGATCGTCAGTTGCCGGCTGCGGATGGTCAAGGCTGACGGAACGATAGGCTGGGTCCGTCTGGAATCGGTTTTGGCTGACCCTGCAGTTGGTTCCGGCATCATACATTGCGCCATGATCGATATTGCCGACCACAAGGCGGTGGAACAGCAGCTGGCGGAAAAAGAGAGCCGTCTGCGCACGGTGGTGGAGACGATTCCCGACCTGGTCTGGATGAAGGACCCCGAGGGCGTCTACCTCGGTTGCAATAAGATGTTTGAACGGTTTTTCGGCGCGACGGCCCAGGAAATCATCGGCAAGACCGACTACGATTTCGTCGAACGAGAGATGGCGGATTTCTTTCTTGAACATGACCGAAAAGCGATGGCGGCGGGAAAGCCGTCGATGAATGAGGAGTCGTTGGTGTTTGCCGAGGATGGCAAACGGGCGATTTTCGAAACCATTAAAACGCCTGTTTATGATGCGGAAAGCAATTTGATCGGCGTGCTGGGGATTGCGCGTGACATTACGGAACGAAAACGCATGCAAGCGGCATTGCAGCAGAGCGAAGCGAAGTTCCGCCAGCTTGTGCAGGCGCTGCCGTTGCCGCTGACGATCGTGCATAAGTCAGGCAGACAGGAATATATCAACGATCGGTTCATTCAAGTCTTTGGCTATGATTATGCAGATATTCCCACCCTGTCCGACTGGTGGCGGCTGGCTTACCCGGACCCGGTCTACCGCCAGAGCGTGCAGCAACGCTGGAACGCGGCCCTGGCGAGGGCGGTGGACACGGGAAAAGACATTGAGCCGGGCGAATACTCCATTACCTGCAAGAATCAACAGGTGCGACCAGTTGTCGTTTCCGGGGTGGTGCTCGGTGAACTGATCTTGTCGACATTCACCGACATTTCCGAGCGCCGGCGGCATGAAAGGATGATGAAAGCCTCCTTTGAGCGGCGCAGGACCAATGAGCTGATGAATGAATTGATCCGGACGGAGAATCCTTCCCAGCAGACGGTGTTTGAAAGCGCGCGATTAATGGGCGAGTACTTCATGTCGCCGTATGGCTGTTTTCTGTTTGTGGTCGAGGCTTTTCAGAACCAGGGGCCGGCTTATTGGCAGGAGCATCTGACCGAATACCATCTGGTGCAGGATGCCGTTGTTTCGTCGCTGGAAGCGTCAGGCCGCATCGTTTGGGAGACTGCCGAAGGGATTGGCCTGGTTGTCTTTGAACCGGCGCCGGAAGTGTTTGCGAAGGCCAAACAGACTGAGTTTGCCGAGCAGCTTGTATGCTCTGCGGTCGAACAATCGCCCGGCCTTCAGCTGTCGGTGGGGATCGCGGAATCGGCCGTCAGTATGGCGGAACTGCGCGAAAGATACCTGCAGGCCAGGACGGCGGTGCAGTGCGGCAAGAAGATCTGGCCGCAACAGTCGACGTATCATTATGGGAACCTCGGCGTGTATCAGTTCCTGTCCGGTTTTACCGACGCCCGCCAGCGCGATGCTTATATTGAACGCATGCTTGGTAATTTATTGCAATATGATAATAAACGCAAGGGCGAGATGTTTTTGGAAACGCTGGAAGTCATTCTGAGTTCCGACAATATGAAGCTGGGCGCCGAGCGTTTGTCGATCCATTATCAGACGTTATTGTTCCGCAAACAACGATTGGAGACGATTCTCGGCGTATCTCTCGAGGACTTTTCCGTCAAAATGTCGTTGCTGACCGCGTTGCATCTTTTGAAACTGCGCAGGAAATAATCGCGAATCCTTTTTCATAGGAATTGATAACCCCGGCGAAATTATAAACAATTTATAATTTCGCCGGGGTTTTATGCTGTGAATTTGGCTTCAAATGCGAATGGATATCGTATGTTGAATTGTGTATGATGATACAAAGTCGTTGCATGATTTTGTGTGGTTTGAACCGAGAGAAAGTTGGTGAAAATATGACAGCCGAAGCGTTGCAGCGCGAAATCATCCTGAGTGGTTCGCTGTACCGCAATGAAATCAACGCCCTGCTGACGGGGCTGACGCGTTGCCTGGAGGAAGGGGAGAAAATGTTGGCTTTGGATTTTTCCCGGGTCGAGTATTTCGACTGCGCTGGGCTGGGCGCGCTGCTCTATGTGCATCAACAGGCGCAAAAGAGAGGGGCCCGGTTGGTGTTGAAGGGAGTCAAAGGACGTGTGCGGTACCTGATTGAACTGGCCCGCCTGGACAAGGTGTTGCTGTTTTGTAATAAAGGACAAGGAAATGAGTGAGCGGAGGGGTTAGCGTGAGACTGAACGTGGGCGCAAAAATCGGCGGCGGCTTTGGCCTGATCATATTACTGATTTTGCTGATGGTCGGCTATTCCTATGTTTCGCTGCGCGAGGCGAAGAACAGTCTGGTGCAGATCCAGCAGGCCAACGAACGGATGGCCTTGGCCGATGAAACGACAATCGTTTATAAGGATGCGATTTCGCTGATCCGAAACTATGTGGCGTACGGCGACGAGATGCTGGCGGCCAGAGTACCGGAAAGCCTGGACAAGATTCTTGCTACCGAAAAGAGACTGCTGGAGGTCGCCCGACCGGATAAGAAAGCCTTGGTGCAGGGGGTCATTGCCGATACGACCAAGTATCGGGAAATTCTCGTCACCGAATTCATGCCGGCGGCGGTCGCATATAACCGGGCTGTGCGGGCAAGTGATTTTGCGCTGGCGGTACAGGCGAAAGCCCGGTTGAGCGAAGTGGCGAAAGTCGCCTCGCCGATCGCCCAGAAAGTGGAGGACACGTTGCAGGAGATCGCGGAAGCGAACAGTAAGATTGCAACGGACAACATCAAGGAAAGTATCGCTGATGCGGACGGGGTGATCCGCATTTCCGGCATTCTGGGCGGCGGGGCGCTGCTGCTCGGCATCGCCATCGCCATTCTGCTGACCAATATGGTGCGACGGCCGATTATCCAGCTTTCGGTGAGGGCTGACGAATACGCCAGCGGCGATTTGCGCAACAAAATCGAGTTCCGTTCCAATGATGAACTGGGCGATTTGGCGGATTCGCTGCGACGGATGAATGAGAACTTCCGTGCGATGGTCCGCAATATTACGGCGTCATCCGAGCAGGTGGCGGCATCTTCGGAAGAGCTGACCGCCGGCGCGCAGCAGTCGGCGGAGGCTTCCGCCAATATCGCCGCCTCGATTGGCGAAGTGGCCAAAGGCAGTGAGAAACAGGTATCGGCCGTCAATGAGACTTCTGCCGTCGTGCAGGAGATTTCGGCAACGATGCAGGAGGTCTCGGCCACAGCCGCCGAGATGGCTACGATGTCAGAGCAGGCCGCTGCAGCAGCCGTCGGCGGTAGAACCTCGGTAGACCGGGCGGTGAATCAGATGAAGGAAGTCAGCAGCGGCGCCAAACAGGCGCAGGTTGCCGCCGAAGGCCTTAAGGCAAGTTCGGCCCAGATCGGCGAGATTGTCGGCCTGATTTCGACGATTGCCGGCCAAACGAATCTGCTTGCGCTGAATGCGGCGATCGAAGCGGCCCGGGCCGGGGAACAGGGACGCGGCTTCGCCGTGGTCGCCGAAGAGGTGCGCAAACTGGCCGAGCAGTCGGAAGCAGCGGCGCATCAGATCAAGGAGCTGGTCGGCAGCAATCATGACAGTATCGGAAATGTGGTCGGCGCGATCGACGTAGCGATCCGCGACATCAACGAGGGGGTTTCGCTGGTCAACGTGGCCGGCGAGAATTTTGCCGCGATCAGCGACCAGGTCCGACGGGTCACCGAACAGGTAACGCTGATCGCCAAGGCGATCAACGAGGCGGCGGTCGGCAGCCAGCGCATCGTCGTGTCGATCAGGGAGGTCGAGAACCTCAGCCGTGATGCGGCGGCGGAGGCGCAGACCGTTTCTGCGGCCACCGAAGAACAGTCGGCTTCCATGCAGGAAATCGCGGCCGCCAGCCAGACCCTGGCCAAACTGGCAGTCGAACTGCAGGCTGCGGTGGCTAAGTTTCATATCTGATCTGAACGATAGACAGGTGCGCCGCATTGGCGACTTGCGCTTTTCCGCAACCAGGCTGAAGGCATCGGCAGGGTTGCGGATTTTTTTGTTGCAGGAATCGGCCGGTGCGGCGCAGAATTTTATTTCAACGGATTTTGGAGCGTTCAACAGCGCAGACGGAGGAATCTAGCTTGAATAAACCGGTTACCGAACTGATTCGCCAACGCTTTTCCTGTCGCCGGCATCCGGCGCAGCCGATCGCGGCGGAAACCCAGCAGATACTGCAGGAGTTCCTTGATATCATCCAGATCGGGCCGTTCGGCTCGCGGACCCGGCTGGCGCTGATTGCCGCCAGCGACCAGGAGCGTGAGTCGCTCAAAGGGGTCGGCACTTACGGATTCATAAAAAATCCCCAGGGATATATCGTCGGTGCGATGGGGCCCGGCGACAAGAACCTGGAGGATTTCGGCTACCTGATGGAGTTCGCGATTTTGTTTGCGACCGATTTGGGACTGGGCAGCTGTTGGCTTGGCGGCAGTTTCACCAAAAGCGGCTTTGCGAAAAAAATCGCCGTGAATGCTACGGAATCCGTGCCTGCAGTTACCTCGCTCGGGTATATCGCCGACGACAGTAAGGCGGCTGACTGGATCCGTCGCCGGGCCGGCGGGGCGATGCGGTTGCCGGCGGAAAAACTGTTTTTTGACGGCGACTTTACGCAGCCGCTTGCGCTTGCAGAGCAAGGTCCGTATGAGACGCTGCTGGAAATGGTGCGGTGGGGTCCTTCCGCCTCGAACAAGCAACCGTGGCGCATCGTGAAGCAGGAAGGCCGCTGGCATTTTTATCTGCAACGGACTCCGGGCTATGGTTCGGACGGCTGGCTGGGCAAGTTGATCGGTGTCGCAGACGTGCAGCGGCTCGACATGGGAATTGCGATGTGCCATTTTGAACTGTCGGCGATGGAAATGGGCCTGAAAGGGAAATGGCTGGTGGCCGAACCGGCGCTGGAGAAGCCGGACAAACACACCGAATATACTGTCAGCTGGATTATTGGCTGACCGCGGTCAAGGCATAGAAGCGCTGCAACAGCTCACGTCCGAAGGGATGCTCCCGCACGGAGGCTTCGATCGTAGCGCAGTCGCGTCCGGCTCGCTCCAGATCATGGCGTTGTTCCTGAATGTAGCAAAGTTCGATCGCCGCGGTGAATTCGGGGTGGAATTGCACGCCCCATTGGTTGCCGTTCACAACGAAGGCGTGATGCGGCTCGAATTCATTGTGGGCCAGAAGCTTGGCTTGCGGCGGCAGATGCAGGACGGTCTGGGCATGGGTGACGTGGCCGGGAAATCGCGGCGGCAGGATGCCGAGCAGCCGATCCAGGCGCCCGTCATCCGTCAATTCGATTTCTACGGTGCCGATTTCCTTGCCTTGCGGATGATAGCCGACCAGGCCGCCCCAGGCGTGGGCGAGCAACTGATGTCCATAGCAGATGCCGAGAACGGGGATGGTATCGGCAGGGATGCCCCGAAGCCAATCGGCGGTAAACTCGCTCCAAGGTTCCCGGTCCGTGACCATCGCATGCGAGCCGGTAATGATGACGCCGCTGACGGCGGTGTAGTCCGGCAGCCATAACTTTTCAGCGACCGGAGCAATCAGCGCATCACCGACATCAGGCAACTGGGTGAGGATGAAATCATCGAAATCGCCCCAATTCGCTTGAAATGCAGGAAAGGTCGAACCGGTTTTGATAATCAGCAAGGGTTTCATCGCAATCCCTCCGGTGATAGATTTTTCCGTAATAAAAAGAGCTCAAAAACATTCCTGTTTTTGAGCGGCAGTGCTCTTTCCATAGTTTAACATGATTCACGACGAATAAAAAGCCTGGGATGGTCCAATCGAAGGAAGGAGGCTGCGGGATGCCTGTACGGCCTACTGAGCTAAGGGTTTTCAGCGGGAACGCGCATCCGGAGCTGGCGGCGGAAGTCGTGCGCCACATGGGGAGCGAGCTCGGGCAGTCTCGGGTCGATCGATTGTCTGACGGGGAAACCCGGGTGGAAATCGGCGAAAGTGTGCGCGGAAAAGATGTTTTCATTGTGCAGCCGACCAGTCCGCCGGTGAATGAAACGACGATGGAACTGCTGATTATGGTCGACGCGTTCCGCCGCGCCTCCGCCAGGCGGATCACGGTTGTGATGCCTTATTATGGCTATGCGCGTCAGGATCTGAAGACGAAAGCCCGTGAGCCGATCAGCGCGAAAATGGTCGCCAATCTGCTGGCGGCCGGCGGAGTGAACGGGATTGTCTGCATGGATTTGCATGTGCCCCAGATTCAGGGTTTTTTTGACATTCCGATGGACCACCTGACGGCGGTGCCGATTCTGGCCGATTATTTCAAGGGCTGTAGCGCCGCAGAAACCGTGCTGGTGTCTCCCGACCTTGGCGGGGTGGCCAGGGCCAGGGCTCTGGCAGAACGGATCGGCGGCTCGATTGCCATTCTGGAGAAGCGGCGTCTGGCGCCGACACGGGTGGTGGTGTCAAATGTGATCGGTGATGTGCGGGGTAAGGATGCGATCATGATTGATGACATCATTGCCACGGCCAGCACCGTGGAACAAGGTGCGTGTTTCCTTCGTGCTGCCGGCGCCCGCAGTGTTTCCGTCTGCTGCACGCACCCGCTGTTGCTGGGGCGGGCCGTGCAAAGACTGGAGAAGGCGCCGCTTGAGCGGGTGATCGTGACCAATACGATTCCAATCCCGCCGGAGAAACGGATTGACAAGTTGCAGGTCCTGTCGATCGGACGTTTGCTGGCTGACGCCATTCTGGCGATTCATAACGAGAGCTCGGTCAGCCGTTTGTTCTGCTAAATCGCACGGCAGGATTTTTTAGCCTGGCGCGGAAAGAAAACTAAGTCAGTATTGATTGAATGGGAGCGGTTCGATTCCGATGCACAGTTTTGGTCTGGGGGTTCTGTTGATCCTGCTGTCGGCGTTCGGGTTCGGATTGATGCCGATTTTTGCCGCCTATGCCTATGCCGGCGGGGTCAATGTTCCGACATTGTTGTTCCTGCGATTCTCGCTTGCCGCCATCTGCTTTTTTTCCTATCTGTCCTGGCGCGGCGCGGCGTTGCGGCTGAGGCGGCGTGAACTGCTGCCGCTGCTGTTTCTTGGTTCTTTCCTGTACACGCTGCAGTCGACGTTCTATTTTTCGGCAGTCCGATACATCCCGGCTTCACTGGCCGCCCTGATCCTTTACCTGTACCCGGTGTTTGTGGCAGGAATGGCGGTATGGCTGGAAAAAGAGCCGCTCACGCTGCAGCTGGTCCTGCCGGCGGTGTTGTCACTGGCGGGCATCGCCGTGGTCCTCGGCGCGCCGTTGGCAGAGATGAACGGGATGGGGGTATCGCTGGCGTTTGGCGCGGCGGTGGTATATTCGGTCTATATCATTCTGGGCCGCAGGGTGGTTTCTACCGTGTCGCCGCTGGTGACCAGCGCCTATATCTCGACGTTCGCCGCGCTGAGTTTCCTGCTGTTCGGTCTGGCTGACCACTCGTTGCAGTTCGCGTTTTCCGCAGCGACCTGGACTGTGATTGGCGGAGTGGTACTGTTTTCGACGATTCTGACGATGGCGGCTTTTTTTGCCGGCATGGAACGAATCGGCGCTACCCGGGCCTCAATCCTCAGTACGGTCGAGCCGGTGATTACGATCGGTTGCTCGGCGTTGCTACTGGGCGAGCGGTTGTCCTGGATGCAGGGTGTCGGTGCCTTGTTGGTTCTGCTAGGGGCCGTCTGGGTGGTCTGGCAGCGTCAGCAACCGGCCTGACGCAAAAAACGACGCATGCGCATAAAGTTGATGAATAAACATAAAGAAAAGGTGGGGAAGTTCATGTTCAGAGATTTGGTCATCGCTAACCGCAGTGTTCGCCGTTTTGTCGAAAGTGAGGCGATTTCCCGGCAAACCTTGCTCGAACTGATCGATCTGGCCCGGCTCAGTCCGTCCGGCGCCAACAAACAGGCGCTGCGTTATTATGTATCCTGTGACAGGGCGCAAAACGAAAGGGTGTTCGAGGCGCTGGCCTGGGCCGCTTACTTCAAGGACTGGGCCGGACCGGTGTCCGGAGAACGACCGAGTGGCTATATCGTCATTGTGCAGGATCAGGCCAACAAGATGGTCAGCGGCATCGATTACGGGATTGCCGCGCAGACGATTCTGCTGGGGGCGGTAGAAAAAGGGCTGGGCGGTTGCATGATCGGCAACATCAACAAACCCAAGCTGGAAGATGCGCTGAATATTCCGGAAAATTATGAGATCCTGCTGGCAATCGCCCTCGGTAAGCCGAAAGAAACCGTGGTGATCGACGAGATCGACAGCAACGGCGATATCAAGTACTGGCGGGATGACGCACAGGTCCATCATGTGCCGAAACGGAAACTGAAGGACATCGTGTTGAATTGACCATTGGTCGGACGGGAGAAGAATGAAGTATGGTGCATGAAAATGAAGTGCGTTATCTGACGTTGCTGGCGGAAAAATATCCGTCGATACAGGCCGCTTCCAACGAAATCATCAATTTGTCGGCGCAGCTGCAACTTTTGAAAGGGACAGAGCATTTCCTGTCCGATGTGCATGGAGAGCATGAAGCCTTTCAGCATGTGATCCGTAACGGGGCGGGATCGATCTGGCGAAAGATCGAGGAAATGTTCGCCGATTCGCTGACCAAGCGTGAACAACGCAGCCTGGCGACACTGATTTATTACCCGGAAGAGAAAGCGCCGCTGATGTTGCAGTCGGCAGCGGATCCCGCCGAATGGAGCCGGTTGACGTTGGTCCGGCTGATTCGCCTCTGCAAGTTGCTGACCGCCAAGTATCGGCGGGAAACCGTACGGAATTTTTTGCCGCCGCATGTGGCGCCGCTGATCGAGGAACTGCTGGACGAGCAGGCCAAGGTGGAAAACAAGGCCGATTACTATCAGAGCCTGATCGAAACGATCATCGATACCGGCCGGGCCCAGCACTATATCGTGCATCTGGCCGAACTGATCCAGCGCCTGGCCATCACCCGGCTGCATGTGATCGGCGACATTTACGACCGTGGACCGGGCGCGCACCTGATCCTGGACGCGCTGATGGAATACCACCAGGTCGACATCCAATGGGGCAATCATGACATTCTGTGGATGGGGGCGGCGGCAGGCAGCGACGCCTGTATCGCCAATGTGGTAAGGACCTGTCTGCGTTACGGCAACATGGAGACGCTGGAAAACGGATACGGCGTAAGTTTATTGCCGTTGGCCTCGTTTGCGATCGAAACGTACGCCGACGATCCCTGCGAGCTGTTCACGCCGAAAGTGCCAAAGGACGGACCGTTTTCCCAGCAGGAGATCCGTCTGTTGGCCCAGATGCAAAAAGCGATGGCAATCATACAGTTCAAACTGGAAAGTCAGCTGATCAAACGGCGACCGCATTACAAAATGGAAGACCGGCTGCTGTTGGACAAGGTTGATTTCGTCGCCGGCACGGTTTCCCTTGGTGGCGTCGACTATCCTTTGCTGGACAGCCATTTCCCCACGATCGACCCGCAGCGGCCCGATGCCCTGACAGCCGCCGAACAGGCGGTCGTCGACAAACTGCGGCATTCGTTCGTCCACAGCCGGAAATTACAGCAGCACACCCGGTTTCTGTTCGCCAACGGCAGCATCTATCTGATTCATGACGGCAACCTGCTGTATCACGGCTGCATCGCGATGAACGAGGACGGATCGTTCCGTTCGTTCAACGTCGACGGGCGGGCCTATGCCGGCAAGGCTTTTCTCGACCGGGTCGACCGTCTGGCCCGACAGGGGTACTTTTCCATCGACAACCCGGCCCAGAAACAATACGGGATGGATGCGATGTGGTTTCTGTGGTGCGCACCGGAATCGCCGCTGTTCGGCAAAGAGAAGATGGCGACTTTTGAACGCTATTTCCTGGCAGACCCGGCCACCCACAAAGAGAAGCGCAATGCCTATTATGCACTGCGCGACCAGGTCGATACCGCCGAGAAAATACTGCGCGAGTTTGGCCTCGACAGCCGGACCGGTCACATCATCAACGGTCATGTTCCGGTCAAGGTGGTCAAGGGCGAACGGCCGGTCAAGGCCAATGGCAGGCTGATCGTCATCGATGGCGGCTTTTCGCGGGCCTATCAGAAAGAAACCGGCATCGCCGGGTACACCCTGATTTCCAATTCCCGCGGCTGGCTGCTGGCGGCGCATCAGCCGTTCGAGTCGCGGCAGCGGGCAATCTGCGATGAAGTCGACATGGATTCGGAAACCGAAATCATCGAGAGCCATCCTGTGCGGATGCACATCAGGCATACCGACGAAGGCAAGGCGATCCAGCGGGAAATCGATCAACTGAAAGCGCTGCTGGAAGCCTACCGGGAAGGTTCGATCAAGGAACGGCGCCTATCGGTGTAGGCAAATAACGGTCAGATTTTGCTGACGTCAACAACATATTCGATTTTATCGGCGACCTTTTGTGATACTTCGACGCCGAACAATTCGCGCAGCAGGTAGAATCCCAGCTCGATGCCGGAACTGACACCGCCGGCGGTGATGATTTTGCCCTGCGGCACGACTTTATCCTTCACGACCTCTATCGAATAGGCGGCCAAGTCGTCGTAGTATTCATGGTAGGTCGTTGCTTTTTTGCCGGTCAGCAACCCTGCTTCCGCCAGCACGAAGGAACCGGTGCAGACCGAGGTGATGTGACGGGCCAGCGGCTCCTGCCGCTGGATGAACTCAAGGATAACGGGGTCCTTCATTGCCTGACGGCGGCCCTGGCCGCCCGGTATGACCATAATGTCCAGCTGCGGGCATGCGTCAAGCGTGACGTCCGGCAGGACGCGCATTCCGTTATAGGCGCGGACCGGTTCGGCGGTTTTGGCGACGAACAGGACGCGGCTGCTCTCCGGCCGGACTTTGTTGACAAAACTGAGGACTTCAAACGGACCGACAAAATCGAGTTCCTCAGCGTCGGGGAAAATCAGGATGCCGATAGTTAGCAAGGCGATCACTCCTTAGATGTTTATGCCTGCTATTATCATACGTGGAATTTCAGTTGGTTTCAACTGCTTCGGCCGCTGCCTGGATCGGAGCCGAATCCAGCAGGTACGTCAACAGGAAGACGCCGGTGCAGACTGCCCATTCCATATAGATGACATGCGGCAGCAACCGGATGGCCGGAACCGTCTGCCAGCCGATCAACGTGATCAGGCCGGCCAGGATGGTATAGAATGCGGAATTTTTGCGGCAGAGGCCGGGCGCGAACAGCGTGAACAGAACCACCACACTGAAGGCGGCGGTCAGGCTGAGTCCCACCATCAGCGTCTGGATGATCCCGCTGACTGTCATCGCCAGCACTAGCGTCAGCGCGCCGAGCAGCAGCACGGAGCTTTTCGTGACGAACAGCACCCGTTGGTCGGTTGCCGCCGGGTTGACAAACTGCTTGTAAATGTCGCGTGAGAACAGTGTGGCCGAGCTCAGCAACAGATTGCAGGCGGTGGAGACGTCGGCCGCCCACAATGCGGCCAACGTGATGCCGGACAATACCGGATGCAGGGACATGATGACCATCGGCAAAGCGGAAGCGGCGGCCACGCTGGGGAAGCTGGCCTTGGCGATCACTCCCATCAGGGCGCAGACAAAACCGATCGGCAGCATCATCAGTCCGCCGATGATGAAACCGCTGCGGGCGGTTTCGACGTTCTTGGCGCCGAGGGAGATCTGGATAATGCTCTGCAGCGAAATATTCACCGTGACCAGCACAAGAATCCAGCCGAAAATCCCCAGCGGACCGACCCCGTCGATCAGGCTGGTGTAAGGAGCGGTTGGCGGTAATTTGCTCACGATCGTGTCCAGTCCGCCGGCCTGCATCACACTGGCGACGGTTGCGGCGATAATGCCGACGTAAATCAGCAATACGTTGAGGATGTTGGACAGGCTGGCCGACCACATGCCGCCGATGAAAGTGATGCCGATAAAGACGACCGCGCTGGTCAGCATCCCGCTGCTGATGCTGAAAATCTCCGGCAGCATCGCATGCAGGATGGTGCCGCCGGCAATGTACTGCAGCGAGGTGATGACCAGTTGGATGATGATCTGGCAGAGCACGCCGATGGCCATTGCTTTTCTGTCATAGTAGCGGGCCAGCAATTCAGGGATTGTGGAGATTCTGAGTTCCCGATATTTTTTGGCGACCAACAGCCCCATCGAAATCGCGCCGATGCCCCACGCGGCAGTGTACCAACCGGCTGACAGACCGACCCGGTACGCCTGTTCGGCAACGCCGATCGTCGATGCGCCGCCGATCGCCAGGCCGACGATGGAAACCGTGACCAGTGGCGTGGTTAGTTGCCTGCCGGCCAGGACAAAGTCATCGACTCCGCCGCGGGAACGTTTCTCCGCCCAGAAGCTGATCAGGAATAGTGTGGCAATGTAGGCGAGGACGATGAATAAGGGAATGTTCATGGTGTTTACCTCCTAGGGTTTTGTGTCCGGAATCGATGTTTGGGGCAAAAAAAATCATCCCTCCGGCAAGGGACGAATTCATCGCGGTACCACCCAAATAGATCCTGCGTCAAAATAAAAAAAGCACCGTAGACAGGGGCGAATTGTCGCGGTACCACCCTTTTAAGGACGCAAAATCCTCTCTAAGCCCTTAACGCGGACACGCGGCGCAGCCTACTGTCAGTTCAGCCTGCAGCTCAGGAAGGAACTTCGTCTGGCTTCTTCAACCGGCTCGCAGCGACCGCCGGCTCTCTGAATGAATCGGCAAGAGTACTTTCTTCCGTCATCACTTTTCGTAGTTTACAATTACAGATAGAATTATCGCCAATAAAATACGGTTTGTCAACACCAAAAAGAACTGCCGTGATCTTTTCAGTGGGAATAACTTTGAAAATGGCCTGATTTCAGAACGAAGGCAGGGAATTTGCAAGCGGCGTGGAATTATTCTCAATACGGAATCCGATTGGATTGGAGCGACGGGAACGTGCTGCTTCCAGACATGCGAACCATTTATTTTATCGATATATTGGTCAATTTGATGTTGGCTGTATTAATGTTGATCTATTGGCGGACGCAGAAGACCTATCAGGGCTTTGGCATCATGACAATGACCAACGTGCTGCTTGTCATCACTTATATCATGTTTGCCCTGCGCGGGGTGATTCCGGAGGCCGTGTCGATTCTGAGCGGGAATCTGGCCACCGGCTTGGCAGTGGTTTGCCGCTACGAGGGAATTGCCCGGTTTGTCGGCGATGCCAGGCCATTGCGGCGGCATGCATGGCTGATGGCAATCCTATTGCTGTTTATTGCCTTCTTCACGTTTGTCGAAAACAATCCGCTGATTCGTGCAGTGGGAATGACTGCGTACGTTTGCTATTATTTGTTCCGTATCCAGCTGTCGGTGTATCATAGCAAGCCGCCGCAGGGGAAATTCCTGTTGCGGACCATGGCGGCATTCCTGTTGATCCATCTGATTCTGATCGGGTCGCGGGCGGTGTACTGGCTAGTCAACCCCGACGTAATGACGCTTTACAGTTCGTCGTTGGCCAATATTGGCTTTTTTCTCTATGACTTACTGAATCAGATCGGCATGACGGTTTTGTACATCATGCTGACCGGGCAGCGGATGGCCGGAGAACTTACCGAGATGCAGCATAAACTGGAAACCCTTGCCATGAAAGATGCGTTAACCGGTTTCTATAACAACCGCGCATTTAGTGAGATCGGTCAGAAGGAACTGATCCGGTCGCGTCGGTTTGCTCATCCCTTGAGCCTGCTGTTGATTGACGTGGATAATTTCAAGAATATCAATGACAGCTATGGCCATGTGGCAGGAGACAGGGTATTGGCGGCCCTGGCCGGTCGCATGGAGTTGGTGGCCAGGCACTCCGATATTTTAGGTCGCATGGGTGGCGATGAATTCTTTCTGTTACTGCCGGAAACCGTTGCCGCACATGCCATCGCGGTTGCGGAGCGGTTTCAGGCCGAGCTGGCTGAAACGCCGATCCAGTGGGAAGAGAAAGCCATCCCGGTTACAATCAGCATCGGCGTCGCGTCGCTCATCTCGACCGATGACGAGTTTGAAGCTTTGCTCAAACGAGCGGACGATGCCTTGTACGAAGCCAAGCGGACCGGTCGCAACCGGGTGGTTGCGCGTTGAAAAACAAACATGATTGCTAGAAGAAAATAAGGGAGGAAGAGAGATGTCTGCAGCTTACCGGGTGACGAAAACGGTGTCCGGCGTTTATCAAGCATTGTGTGCCCAACCGTCCATTCAACAGGGAATCCGTTTCTTGCAACAGGACCATGAGGCAACGATCAGGGAGCAGATTGCGATTAACGAAGTCCCGGCGCCGCCGTTCAAAGAGACGCAGCGTGCCCGCTATTACATGGACAAGCTGCAGGAGCTGGGTCTTGCCGAGGTTCAACAAGATTCGGAAGGAAATGTATACGGCGTGTTTCGCGGCAGTGGCAACGGACCGCGCCTTTTTGTCTCGGCGCACCTGGATACCGTGTTTGCCGAAGCGACTGACGTGACAGTGAAAGAAAAGGACGGGAAACTATATGCGCCGGGGATTGCCGACAATGCGCGGGGCTTGGCGGCGATCCTTTCCGTGATTCGGGCGTTGCGAAGCGCCGGCGTCCAGACGGTCGGGGACATTATTTTCGGCGGCAATGTCGGCGAAGAGGGCTTGGGCGACCTGCGGGGAATCAAGGCCTTTTTCCGCGAAAACTCCGATATTGACGGGTATATCACGGTAGACGGCGTGAAGGAACAAATCATCACGTATCTGGCAACCGGCAGCCGCCGCTATGAAATCACCTATCGGGGACCGGGCGGGCATAGTTGGAATGCGTTCGGTCTGCCCAGCGCCATTCATGCCCTCGGCCGGGCGATTGCCAAGATCGCCGAGGTTCGGACGCCGAGCCAACCCAAGACGACGTTTACCGTAGGCACGATTACCGGCGGAACCTCGGTAAATTCAATTGCTGCTGACGCCTCGATGCTGCTGGATTTGCGGTCGGCCAGCGAACCTGAACTGAAAAAGCTGGAAACCGAGGTGCTGGCCTTGCTGCAGTCGGCTGCCGATGAGGAAAATGCCCGTTGGGGCAGCAACGTGATCCAGGTAGAAATCAAACTGGTTGGCGACCGGCCGGCAGGACAACAGTCGCCCGATTTGCCGATCGTTCAGGCGGCCTGGGCCGCTTCCGAAGCAGTCGCGGTGCCGCCGGAATTCGGTCCGGCCAGCAGCACCGACGCCAATTTGCCGATGAGTCTGGGGATTCCTGCGATCCGCCTGTGCGGCGGCGGCGCCGAAGGCAACAATCACTCGTTGGATGAATGGTATGATCCGGCCAATGCCTACCGGGGGCCGCAGAAAATCTTCCTGACGCTGCTGGGGCTGGTCGGCGTTGTGGGGGTCAGCGAACCTCTGCTGGAAAAACGCGGCTGAACCCGGCTGTCGAAGGCAGCGAAAGGAGCGGGAAAATGATGGAATCGCTGCGCATACGCAACGTGGCGCCGGATGAAATGCACTGGCTGACAGACTGGGCGGCAGCGGAAGGTTGGAATCCCGGTCTTCATGATGCGGAATGCTTTTTTGCCGCCGACCCGCAGGGCTTTTTCGTCGGGGAAGTCGCCGGCTCTCCGGTCGGCTGCATTTCAGCGGTCGCTTATGGAACGGAATTCGGCTTCATCGGGTTTTATATCGTCCGGTCGGAGTTTCGCGGCAAAGGCTATGGGATCAAGCTTTGGCAGGCGGCGATGCGCTATCTGGGTTCGCGCAACATCGGCCTGGACGGAGTGGTGGCCCAGCAGGCCAATTATCAGAAATCCGGCTTCCGGCTGGCTTACCGCAATATCCGTTACGGCGCCAGCCGGCTTGAGGCATTGCAGTCTGCGCCGGGACTCGTTCCTCTGGCGCAGCTGCCCTTCGAAACACTGGCAGCGTATGATCGTACGATGTTTGGCTTTGAACGGCAAGCATTTCTGCGTTGCTGGATCAGCCGTCCCCAGGTCTGTGCAATGGGAATGCTGCGTCAAGACCGGCTGGTCGGTTATTCTGTGTTGCGGGAATGCCGTGAGGGATATAAGATCGGCCCGCTGTTCGCCGATGGGCCGGATGTGGCGGAAGCCTTGTTGGCCGGAGTGACGTCAAAGCGGCAGACGGGACCGTTCTTCCTGGACACGCCGGAAGTGAATCCGCAGGCGGTCCGGTTGGCCGAGCGGGCAGGCATGAAGCCGGTGTTTGAAACCGCCAGGATGTATACGAATGAACCGCCGGTGATGCCGCTGGACAAATTGTTCGGCGTGACCAGTTTTGAGTTGGGCTGACAGGAGAAAGTAGAAGGGTGCAAGATGAATTTATTGACTGTGGAGAATCTGGCCAAGAGTTATGGCGAACGCATCCTGTTTGAACAGGTGTCGCTGAGTATCAACAGCGGCGACAAAATCGGCCTGATTGGCGTTAACGGTACCGGCAAGACAACGTTTCTCAGGGTGCTGACCGGCAGGGAACCGGCTGATGCAGGGAAAATCAGCCTAAGCAGCGGGGTTCGGCTGGAGTATCTGTCGCAAAACCCCGATTTTGCTGAACAAGCAACCGTGCTGGACCAGATTTTTCAGGGGAATTCGCCGGCGATGCAGGCGATCCGCGAGTATGAACAGGCGTTGGAACATTTGCAGTTGCGGCCGGCGGACCCGGCGCTGCAAGCGAGGCTGATCCGCTGTAGCCAGCAGATGGACGCAACCCATGCCTGGCAATTGGAAAGTGAAGCAAAAACCATTCTGACCAAACTGGGTATCGTCGATTTTTCCGTCCCGGTCAGTGAGCTGTCCGGCGGGCAACGCAAACGGGTGGCTTTGGCAGCCGCTTTAATCCAGCCGGCCGACCTGCTGATCCTTGACGAGCCGACCAATCATATCGACAATGACATGGTGACCTGGCTGGAGCAGTATCTGCAGTCATACAGCGGCGCCCTGCTGATGATCACGCATGACCGCTATTTTCTCGACCGGGTTGTCAATCGGATCATCGAGATCGATCGAGGCAGGTTGTATGGCTATAGCGGCAACTACGGCGATTTTTTGCTGCTGAAGGCTGAACGGGAGGAACAGCAGGAAAGTAGCGAACGCAAGCGGCAAAACCTGTTGCGCAACGAACTGGCCTGGATCCGGCGCGGCGCCCAGGCCCGATCCACCAAACAAAAAGCCCGGATTGAACGATTTGAACAACTTAGCAGCCAAAAAACCAACGTGTCGGTTGGCAAACTGGAAATAGAAGCCGGAGCTACCCGGTTAGGCCGCAAGATCATTGAACTGGACCGGGTTCATTTTGGTTACGAACAAACGGAGTTGATCCGCGATTTTAGCTATAATCTGCTGAAGGACGACCGGCTGGGGATTATCGGGCCGAATGGCAGCGGCAAAACGACCCTGCTGGAGCTGATTGCCGGACGGCTGTCGCCGACACAGGGCTCGGTTGAAATCGGTCTTACGGTAAAGATCGGCTATTTTTCTCAGGAAAGCAGTGAAATGGACGAATCGCTCAGGGTCATCGAGTATATCCGAGAAGAGGCCAACTTCATCACGACGTTGGATGGCACCGACATCAGCGCTTCGCAGATGCTGGAACGGTTCCTGTTTCCGCCGCAGGTCCAGTGGCTGCCGATTGCCAAACTTTCCGGCGGCGAGCGGCGGCGACTTTTTCTGCTGCGGATTCTGATGGGAGCGCCCAATGTGCTGCTGCTTGACGAACCGACCAATGATCTCGATGTGCAGACACTGACCGTACTCGAAGATTATCTCGACGACTTTCCCGGCGCCGTGGTGGTGGTTTCGCATGACCGCTATTTTCTTGACCGGGTGGCGGACAAGTTGCTTGCCTTTGAGGGGGCTGGCCAGATCCGGCAATATGTCGGCGGATATACAGATTATCAGGAAAAGAAAACGTCACAGACGACGGTCCAGCACGATAAGGTCACAAAGAATTCCGCCGACAAACCGGTTGTGGTTGCAACAACGAGAGCGCTGCGCAAGTTTTCCTTTAATGAACAACGCGAGTACGACACGATTGAAACTGAGATTTCCGATGTGGAGGCTGCATTGCAGGCTGTGGCCGGCGAAATCGATGCAGCCGGCGCCGACTTTGTGTTGTTGCAAAAATTGACGAGCCGTCAGACGGAACTGAGCGAAAAACTGGCGGCGCTGCTGGACCGCTGGACGGTTCTGGAAGAGTTGGCTGAAGCGATCCGGCGCCAGAACAAACCGGAGTGAAGGCGATAGTAACGGAACGCTGCGAGGATGCGAGGTTGTGACGGGATGATTCTGGTCAGCGCCTGTTTGGCAGGCGAAAAATGCCGTTACAATGGGGAAGACTTTTTCTGCGCTTCTGTCGCCGCGCTGGTAGCGTCGGGACGGGCGATCGCGGTTTGCCCGGAAGTGCTGGGCGGGTTGCCGGTGCCCCGGCCGCCGGCGGAAATCGTTGACGGCAGGGTGCTGACACGTGGCGGCGCCGATGTAACCGCGCAGTTCCGTGAAGGGGCGCAGATGGGAATGGAAATAGCCCGCCGGGCCGGTTGCCACAGCGCTATTTTGAAGGCGCGGTCGCCTTCCTGCGGCGTGGGACGGATTTATGACGGCAGTTTTTGCGGACGTTTGATCGCGGGCGACGGTGTATTCGCCGCCATGTTGAAAGAGGCGGGGATTCGACTGATGACGGAAGAACAATGCAAGGATTGCGAAGAAACAGGATGGTAAAGACTTGAAAATCGGCGCAAGAATCGTCAAAACAGGAATTGCCGTCAGCATCACCATGTACCTGTGCAAGTTTTTTCACCTGGAACCGGCGTTTTTCGGCGCGGTTTCCGCTGTGGTCAATATGCAGCCTTCTTTGTTTCTGACGGTCAAGACCGCCAAAGATCAAGTCGTGGTTCACTTGATCGCGGTCGGCCTGGGGCTGTTTTTTGGCTATCTTCTGGGCGGTGCGCCGATTGTCATGGGCCTGGTCAGTATTCTGCTGATTGTGGTGTACCTGAAGATGGGTTTGCACAGCGGAATCTCGATGGGAATCGTTGCGGCGGTATTTGTCATGGGCTCGAGTGAGGAACTGTTTCTGCCGCACGCACTCAACCGGACCGGCGTAGTGTTTACCGGGCTGATCTCGGCGATGCTGGTGAACATGTTGCTGTGGCCGCCCCGCTACAACCGGCAGTTGAAGCAAAAAATGCAACTGGCCAATGAAGCGGCGGTCGCTTATTTTTGTCAGGCTGTGACGGAATACGTGAAACTGGAAAATAAAGAACCCGTTCTTAATCCGGCGGAAAAAGCGCGGGTTCATGCGATGAACCGCGAAGTCAGAAATCTGATCGGACTGACTGCACGGGAAAGCGAACTGGCACTGGCGAAATTTGACGACCAGAGCCGCTGGTTGGCACTGGCCGCCAGATTGTCGGGGTATAACGAAGCGCTGGCCGAAAAAGCCGACCGGATCTATGAATTGTTGCCAGCCAGGCTAAAACGGCGTCATGATGCCGGCAATCCGCCGATCAGCGAGGAGTTCCAGGCGATTTTGGCCATCCTTGGCAGCAGCAATGAAACCCTGCAACGGGTCAACGCCAAGCTGCGCAAGGTCGTGATCGGAGGAGAGGACGTCGAACCGGAATCGGTCAGCGAAATTTTCTGGGAACGCCTGTCAGTGGCGATCGAGCAATGGCAGAGCAAGTTGTCGGGCAGTTACTACGTGCATGGATTGATCGAGGCTGCGGTAACCGCCAATGAAATCAAATGGGCCGCCCGTGAAGGCAAGCTTTTGTTGCAGGAGCTTCTGCAAGCAGAATGAAAATCCGGCGCACGCTTACAGGGGCGACATATAGCGGGAAGTTCGGCTGACAGCTTCGAATCCCAGCGGTTGTTCACGGATGAACTCAAGCAGGCTCCCTTCGGCGCCGATGAATTCATAAGCGATTTCCCATTGTTGTTGTTTTTGTCCGAGATAGAGGATGCGAAATTGTTGCGGCTCGATCCGGCCGCCGTCGTCGACCCGCCAGGTGGATATCGGGTTGTAGCTGGCGGGAAAATCCCGCCAGAGGATGCGGTCTGGCAGTACCAGCGCCAGCGAAGCCAGTACCTGGTCGCCAATGGGTTGAAACAGGACCAGGTGCAGTCGAACGCCGTTCGCGGTTTGCAGCAAAGGCCAAATTTGTTGAAGCGGTCGCTGGCGCAGCGTTTCCATGCGCCGGCGGTCATTGTCGTCAGCGCCGGCGGCTGGTTCGGCCAGCTCTGGCAGGCGACGGTCGGCAAAAAAGGCGTTGGATACCAACAAGGCACTTTGATTGGCCGGCCCGGTTCCGGCAATGGTCAGGCGGTGACCGGACAATCGGTCGAAATTGCCGGCGGTATGGCGGTTGCTGCTGCCGGGGGATTTTTGCTGAAGCATGTCATAGATCGCGCTTCGTCGCTGATTCGTAGCGAAAACAACCTGCGGCTCCGTCCAGTCAAAGTCTGCATCCACTGGCCCCAGGCTGAGCAAGCGGTTGCCGCCGCGATCAAAAAAACCGAACCGAATCGGCTCTTCCGCCGGCGCTGCGGCCCGGACCGGAGAGTTCAGGCAACTCAGGCCGAACAGCACCAGCAGCGCGTGCACGGCCAGGAACAACCATACTCCCAGGGGTTTCGATCGTGTAGTTTGCATCCGTTATTTCTCCTTCGAGTAAATCAAAGATCGCACTATTGATTGTTTCTTGATATTGTCGCTGCTTCCTGCCAAGAAGGTGGCGCTGGTCAAGGAAAAATCACTGCGTGTGGAAGGGGACTTGGGCATGGACGGCCGGAAAAAGATGCCGCAAAAGCGGCTAAGCTGGCGCAAGGCGGCGTTATGGGGAATTCTGATGACACCGCTTTCCATGATCGTAATCTACCTGCTGCTGGGATTTTTGCCGGAAGCTCTGGAACGGTTGATCCGTAGCGAACTGTTGCAGCATCCGTTTTTAGCCGGCCTGGTTTTTTATTTATGCGGTGTGGCGGCATTCCGCTGGATTGGTCTGGATTTATCGAAACGCGAGGACTGGCCGGATATTCCCGGTTAAATAACCATGGCTGGAGAGGATACGATGCTGACAGCGGAAGACTATATTGCCGGATTGGGGATGCAGGCGCATGTGGAAGGCGGCTACTGCCGTGAATTGTTTCAGAGTGACCAACGGGCGGGAGAACGGCCACTGGCATCTTCGATTTATTATTTGCTGAAAGCGGGGCAGGTGTCCAAACTACACCGGCTGAAATCTGATGAAATGTGGTTCTATCATTGCGGAACCTCGCTACTGGTCCACCAGTTTGACGAAACCGGAACCCTTATCACGTCACGGCTGGGGGTGGCTGTTGACTGCGGCGAGTTGCCGCAGCTGTTGGTGGCTCGCAATCGTATTTTCGGCGCGGAGTTGGCGGAAAACAGGGGATTTTGTCTGGTCAGCTGCGTGGTGGCGCCGGGATTTGATTACCGAGACTTCGAGTTGCTTTCTGCGCGGGAGTTGTTAAGGCTGTATCCGCAGCATGCGGAAATGATCCGGCGTCTGAACGGATCATGAAGGAGTCCGTTCTAATGGCGATATAGCAACAAGGCCAGCGGGGAGTATTCGATCATTAAAAAGGAGGGGGATTTATGATCAAGGAATTCAAGGAGTTCATCATGCGGGGCAACGTGGTCGATCTTGCAGTCGGAATCATCATCGGCGGCGCGTTCGGCAAGATCGTATCTTCGTTCGTCGGTGACATCCTGATGCCGCCATTGGGATTATTGTTAGGCAAAATCAATTTTTCCGACCTGTTCATCAATCTATCCGGGACGGCCTATCCATCGGTGGCGGCGGCCAAAGCGGCGGGGGCGCCAACAATCAATTACGGCATTTTCCTCAATACGGTCATTGATTTCCTGATCGTGTCATTCGCGATTTATCTGATGATCGTGCAAATCAACCGGTTCAAGCAAAAGCCGGTGGAAGAGGCGCCAAACACGAAAGAATGCCCGTTCTGCCTGTCGAAGGTTCCGCTGAAGGCGGTGCGCTGCCCGCACTGCACATCCAACCTGGAACAGTAGTCCGGCAGACCGGAGTGTCAATGAAAAAACCAGCATCGGCAGGGTCAGCTGTTTGGCTGTCCTCGCCGAGGCTGGTTTTTGTCAGGTTTGCGGCAGGGCTGGATACTAATCGGGATAACAGAAAGAAACTGTTTTTTTGATGTCCGGGTGCAAACTGTTGAACACAGGACATTCCTTGGCAGTCAGTTCAAGGATTTTTTTCTGTTTGGCGCTGTAGTTGTTGTGCGGAAATTTGAAACTGGTAATCAGTTCGACAACCCGGCGCGGCTCGGTGCCCATGACCTTGGTTGTTTCGAGTTCGGCCCCGTCAATGTCGAAACCGTGGGTTTTGGCTGCGATGCCCATAATGGTGAGAACGCACGCTCCGTAAGCGGTAGCCAGCAGATCGGTGGGAGAAAAGGCCTCGCCGCGGCCCTGGTTGTCGGTGGGGGCATCGGTGATCAGCTTGCTGCCGGATTGCAGATGGATGGATTCGGTCCGCAAATCGCCAAGGTATTTTGTCTGTACTGTTGCCAAGATCATGCCACTCCCTTTATTCATAGTGATAGGTTGCTAGCTGACTCTATTCCACAAGAGTGGCCAAGCTTCCTGCTTGATGCAAATCAGCATCAAACGAACCTGCCGATTGCAATGCATAAAAAAGCCATATGTAAAAGGGTTTTTGCCGATTTTTTCTCAAAAAACGATGCGTTGTCGCATCGAAACGGCGGACGGACAGGGAGGGTGTGCGGCGTTGTTTGTGGAAAGAGCTTGAATTTTCGGCCAAAACGAACGATTGGCATGAAAATTGCGAGAGAATTCAATGCAAACGGCGCTTGCGGAAAAACATATTAGGAAAGGCGGGGCTTTGAAGGTGCAGATGAAAAATCGATGGTTGATTCTGTTGGCAATGTTCATGATCAATTTGTGTGTGGGATCGGCTTATGCCTGGAGTGTGTTCCAGAAACCGCTGATCAATCTGTTCAAGTGGTCGACAAGCGACACTTCGCTGGCCTTTTCCATTTCTTTGTTCGCCATACCGCTGGCAATGATCGTCGGAGGCAAGATTCAGCCGGTTCGCGGCCCGAAATTTTTGATGTTCAGCGGCGGCATCATTTTCAGCAGCGGCATTATTGCAGCCGGCTTTAGCCAGTCGCTTGCCTCGTTGTATCTCACATACGGCGTAATGGGCGGCTTTGGTATCGGATTCATTTATGGCACCGGAATTTCCAATGCCGTCAAGTGGTTTCCTGACAAGCGGGGTCTGGCTGCCGGACTGGTCGCCGCCGGCTTTGCCCTGGGCGCTGTCGTCAATGCACCGATAGCCAACATGCTGGTGCTCCAATATGGCGTTCTGGCCACCTTTCAATACCTGGGGATCGCTTATCTGGTCGTGACGTTATTGGCATCGCAGTTTGTCGCTGCGCCACCGGCAGGTTATGTGCCGGCGGGATGGATGCCTCCGGCAGCCGGAGCGGCAGGCTCAAAGGGCGACAAAGACTGGCGGGATATGCTGCGGGATCCGTTGTTCTATGTTCTCTGGCTGATGTATACGATCGCTTGCGTGTCCGGCCTGATGATTATCGGGCATGCTTCACCGATCGGCCAGGAAGTGATCCGCCTTGATGCCGTGACTGCAGCGTTTGCGGTCAGCCTGATGGCGCTGGCGAATACCGGCGGCAGGGTGGCCTGGGGTGTATCTTCCGACCGGATCGGCCAGTATCCGACGTTGATCGTTATGTTTATCCTGTCCGCCGCGATGATGGCGATGCTGAATTATGTCCATTCCCTGGTGCCGTTCGTATTGGTCATATCTGTGATCGCCGCCTGCTTCGGTGGCTTTTTCGCCATCTTTCCCTCGATTACCGCCGACTTGTTCGGCGCCAAGAACCTCAGCATGAATTACGGCATCCTGTTCACTTCGTATGGCGTCGCGGCCTTCATTGGACCGCGCCTGGCGGCCCGGGTCAAAGAAATCAACCAGGGCGACTATTCCGTCGCGTTCTTTACCGCTGCCATCTTATGCGTGATTGCCGTCGTGCTGACCGTTTATGCCCAGCGACAGGCCCGGCGGGTTCGATGAGGCAAAGTGGCAGTTTGACTTGGGCCGGTTATCGCTGATATAATAATCGCAATTAAATCGTCGTATCGGGTTGAGGTGCCCCGGGTTGCCGGGGAGAATAGGGAAGTCTGAGCATGCCAGGCATGCGTAGGCGCGGGCCCGCCACTGTACCGGGGAGAACTTGCAAGGCCACTCGCGAGGGGAAGGCGCAAGCTGTCGAAGAACCGGGAGCCAGGAGACCTGCCGCAACCAAGGATGGAACCTTCGTGGATAAAGAAGGCTTTTTTGAGTCATTGTGCTCAAATTAAGCCTTTTTTCTTTTTGTTGTTTCGATGAAGTAAATGGATGATACGGGAGGGAACAATGGAACTGCTCGAAAAAACTTTGGTCCGGATTGGCGGACTGGACCGCCAGGCCATGCAGCAAACGGAAAGGCGACTGGCGGAAATCCTGCCGCCGGCGCGCAGTCTGGGCCATCTTGGCACGATGGTCTGTCAATATGCCGGAATCATGGGAACTGACAGGCCGCCGGCGCCGGTGCCCTGCATGGTGGTGACCTGCGCCGACCACGGAGTGGCTCGCAACGGTGTGAGCGCCTATCCGGTCGATACCACGTTGCAGATGACCCGCAATTATGTCGAGGCAAAAGGCGCCAGCGCCAATGCATTCGCAAATTATTGCGGCGCGGAAATGGTGGTGGCGGATGTCGGCGTTGCCGGCGATTTGTCGGAAGCGCCGGGGCTATGGCATCGCAAGATTGCCTGGGGGACGAACGATTTCACCTTGGGTCCGGCGATGAGCCGTGAACAGGCTGTACAGGCCCTGGAAGTCGGTATCGAAATCGTCGAGGACCGGGTGCGGCACGGCGTGAATTGCTTCAGTCTGGGGGAGATGGGGATCGGCAATACCACGGCCAGTGCGCTGATTGTCGCCGCCTTTACCGGTTTGTCGCCGGAGGTGGTGACAGGGCGCGGTACCGGAATTTCTGACGCGAAGCTCCGGCGCAAGATCTCCCTGGTACGGCAGGCGCTTGAATGTAACCGGCCCTGCGCTGCGGACGGCATCGACGTATTGGCCAAAGTGGGTGGATTTGAAATCGGCGCACTGGCCGGGGTGGCCTTGGCGGCTGCTGCCAACCGCTGCGCCGTCGTGGTCGATGGTCTCAACACCACCGCCGCGGCGATGATTGCCGATGCGCTGCAGCCGCGTTGCCGTCAGTTCCTGTTTTCCTCCCATCTGTCCGGTGAGCCGGCGCATATCCATGCGCTGGGGTTTCTGGATCTGGAACCGTGCGTGGATATGGGAGTGCGGTTGGGCGAGGCCATCGGCGCCTCGGTAGTGGTGGAAATGCTGAAAATGTCGGTAAAAATGCTTTCGGCGATCGGAGGGGAACGAGATGATTGAACAGCTGATCGCACAAATCAAGCCGCTGGATTTGGCTGCCATGGCCAAATGCCAGTTGCGGCTGGATAATCTGACAAAACCGTTGGGCAGTTTGCATGCTTTCGAACACCTGGCCTGCAAAATGGCGGGAATCACCGGGCAGGCAAGGCCTCGGCGGATGACGCCGGCACTTGTGCTGATGAACGGTAGCCGCCGGACTCGTGGGTTGATCGATATCTTTGCCGCAGAGGTCGGAGCCCGGCTGATTTGTTTTGATGTTGCGGAACCCGGCAGGCCGACGCGACAGCAAATCGACCGGACGCTGGAACAGGGGATAAATATTGCCTGCGCAGCTGCGGCTGGTGGAGCCGGGGTCATTGGCACAGGCGTAACCGGAGAAGCCGATCCAATGCTGATTGAGCGGGTTATCGCACAGGTGCGGGCAGGCGAGGCAGGCGCCGACATTCTGAATGAGTCGGGCAGCCTGGAACTGGCAGGGTTGGTCGGCGTAATGCTGGGCGCGGCAGCATCGGGAGTCGCCATTGTCCTTGACGGGGCGGCCACCAGCGCGGCGGCGCTGCTAACCTGCCAAATGGCGCCGCTCGTGCGGGAACGCCTGGTGGGTTCTCATTTCTCCGCCGAACCGCAGCAGGCCGAAATCCTGGAATTGGCCAACCTGCCGGCGTATCTGTATCTGGGCATGAATGTCGGTGAAGGGGTGGGAGCAGTGCTGGGGATCTCCTTGATTGATGCTTCATTGCACGTGCTCAATGACATGAAGACTTTTGGCGAAGCGGCGGTCAGTGTGGCCGAAGACGGTCCGGGCGCACTGGTTCAGGACCGTAGTGTAAGGGATTAGTGACTGCAATGCCGGAGGACATCGGACAGATGATCCTCCGATATTTTTTCAGGCGATGGTCAGGTCTGCAAAAACCTTCTTTCCGACAAGGCTGCTTAGAGGAAGAATACGGCAATATGACGAATTGCTGAGATAACCGAATGTCGATGAAAGTTGCGGCTCGCAACCGGGCAACTCTACTCGCGTCAAGGACGGAGTTTCCTGGTTGAGACAGTGAGGCAAATCGCAAGTAATTTTTCTAATAAAGGGGAATGGGAATGACGGAAGACCAAAAGATGCTCCTGATTGCGCAGCGCAGCCGCCAGTGTTATGAGGAACGGATGGGGCCGGTGTTGGCGGCGTCTGCGGTGACGGTCGAGGTGGAAGAGCTTGATGTGGAAACTTCGGTCGGAAAAACCCGGCTACTGATATACAAGCCCCGACAGATGCCGGAAACAGCATGTCCGGTGTATCTGAATATCCATGGCGGCGGCTTCATCCAGGGCAGCACGAGGGATGACGACGGTTGGTGCCGCCAGATCGCCGTCGCCGCCGATTGCGCCGTGATCAACATTGAATACCATTTGGCGCCGGAAACAAAGTTTCCCCTGCAATTGGAAGAGTGCTACGATGTGGCGCGATGGGCGGCAGCGCAGTCGGCGGTATTCGGGTTCGATCCTTTAAGGATCGCGGTAGGCGGTAGCAGCGCCGGCGGGAATTTTGCGGCCGCGCTTTGTTTGCTGGCGAAGCAGCGGCAGGATGTCCGATTCTGTTTTCAGGTGCTGAACTACCCACCGCTGGATTTTGTCACCGACCCGGAGACCAAAGGCGATCGGGACGCGTTGCTTACAGCGCGGGCGCAGGCTTTTTTCACCGCCTGCTATCTGCGTGATGCATCCGATGCCAAGAACCCTTTGGCATCCCCCCTGTTGGCCGAAGATGTGGCCGGTTTGCCACCGACGCTGGTGATTGCCGCCGAGCATGATCCGTTGCGGGCGGAGAACGAGGCGTATGCCAATCGATTACAGGCGGCCGGCGTGGCCGTGACTTACAAAATGTTTGCCGGCTGTATGCATGCGTTTACTCACGTTGGTCCCGAACCGTCGGCAACGGAAGCGTGGAGTCTGATACAGTCCAGTTTGCGACAGGCGTTTTACGGCGAAGCAGGCTAAAAACACGTCAGGAAAGGCAGGCGAGCGAACTCATGGAAGTAATGAGCATCAGCGATATTACGACGATTCGTCTGGGCAATGCGCAAGATTTGGCGGCCGCAACCGGCTGCACGGTCATCCTTTGCCCGGAGGGGGCTACAGCGGGTGTCGATGTACGGGGCGGTGCACCGGGGACGCGGGAAACCGACCTGCTGAAACCGGAAAACCTGGTGGAAAAGATCCACGGCCTGGTGCTGGCTGGCGGCAGCGCGTTCGGGCTGGCTGCGGCCGCCGGCGTGATGCGTTATCTGGAAGAAAACGGTTTTGGCTTTGATGTGGGAGTGGCGCGGGTGCCGATCGTACCGGCGGCCGTGTTGTTCGACCTGCCCTGCGGCGATGCCCGGGTCCGGCCGGATTCGGCGATGGGTTACCAGGCCTGCCTGAACAGCGAAACAGAAGACTTTGTCATCGGCTCGGTCGGCGCAGGCGCCGGTGCGACGGTCGGCAAGGTGTTTGGCATGGAAAAGGCGATGAAAGGCGGACTGGGCGCACATTGCGTGCGGATTGGCGGGTTGGTTGTCGGGGCGCTGGTGGCGGTCAACTGTCTTGGCGACGTGATCGACCCGTCAACCGGGCAAATCGTCGCCGGTGCGGTGCAGCTAGACCCGTTCCGTTTCCTTGACAGCGAAGCCGGTCTGTTGCAACAGTGTGAATCAACCGGCAATCGTTTTACCGGCAACACGACCATCGGCGCGATCATCACCAACGCCGGGCTGAGCAAGGCCCAGGCGACAAAAGTGGCCTCGATGGCTCATGACGGGTATGCCCGGACGATGCGGCCGGCGCATACCCTTTTGGACGGCGACACCATCTTCGCTTTGTCGGTCGGCGATGTGGCGGCCGATGTTTCGGCAGTCGGCGCGCTGGCGGCAAAAGTGATGGAACAGGCTGTGCTGGCTGCGGTACGGTCGGCAACCGCGCTGGCCGGATTTCCCTGCTATAGGGATGTACAACAGCGGCGAGGTGCATAGCATCATGCGGGAACTGAATGGGCAACGCGCGGTCTTTGACGAGAATACGATCTACCTTGTCGGCAATGCCAAGACCTCGCAAAATAATCCGATAACCCAGCTGTACGGGCAATTCTTCCTTAGTTTCGTCGTGGAAAAGGCCGGCGGCAAGATTTTGGCCTGCGGCGTATCGGCCACGGTTGGTGTGACTGTTGACTTTGTCGCCAGCATGTTTGTCGGCAGGACGATGCTGGACGAACCGGACAGCATCAAAAAGATGCTGGAAAGCCGCTATTTCGGCTCTTCACAAAAAGCGCTGCTGGTGGCGTTTAAAGACGCCCAAAAGAAATATAACCAGGTTTTGGCCGGACAACCGGTCGATTTGTCGGATTGATATGTCGGATTGAAAGGTTTTTTAGAAAAAATAGCAGAAAAAGCAGGATTTTTGCCGCCGATGTGTAATCAATGCAAATGAATAGCGGGCTGCTTTGTTTACCACCACGTCGAACGGAAACTTCCGCAGCGACCTGAATGTAAATGAAATCCAGCAGGCAACCCTGAAGCCGGGGTTTGTCGTGCTGGTTTTTTTGTGCAACAAAAAATAAGGAGGCAATTGTTTTGGGTATTGTTATCTCGTTGATCGTCACGTTTTGGATGGGGTATCTGATCGTCAAGAAGTACAAGCCGCAACCGGTCCTGTTCATCGCCGGACTCGTGCTGATGTTTTCGGCGGTGTCGTTGGGGTTGGGTCAGATCTTGCCTGCCAAACAAAGTACCGGTTCGGTGGTTTTCGATGCATTTGAATTCATCAAACAGACCTTCAGTTCAAGGGCCGGCGGGCTGGGCCTGAACATCATGGCGGTGGCCGGTTTTGCCCGCTATATGGATCATATCGGCGCCAGCAAGGCGTTGGTCAAACTGACGATCACGCCGCTACTGGCCTTGCGCGCGCCCTATCTGGTCATGGCAGCGGCCTGGATTCTCGGCATGATGCTGGGCCTGGCGATCAATAGCGCCTCTGGACTGGCAATGCTGTTGATGGTTACCGTGTTCCCGATCTTGATCAGTCTCGGTGTCAGCCGTCTGTCGGCGGTGGCGGTGATTGCCACCACGCTATGTCTGGACTGGAGTCCGAGCGATACCGGCACTTTGTTGGCTGCCAATACCGCCGGCATTGATCCGGTGACCTACTGGGTGAAGTACCAGGTGCCGATCGCTGCCGTGGTGATTCCGGTCGTGGCGGTGCTGCACTATTTTACCCAGAAATGGATGGACAAGCGCGACGGCCATGTCGTACAGGCCAGTGAACTGGTTGCGGTAAAAGATAAAGACGGTGAGCCGGAAAAACTGCCGCCGATGTTTTATGCGATCCTGCCGGTGATTCCGCTGGCGTTGATTTTGTCGTTCAGCAATCTGTGGATTTCCTGGATCAAAATGGACATCATCAAGGCGATGTTTATCGGTCTGGCAATCGGCATGATCGTGGAGTATGGAAGGGTTCGCGACGGCAAGAAAGTCCTGGCCGACATCCAGGTGTTCTTTGACGGGTTGGGAATGCAGATGGCCAATGTCATCACGCTGATTGTCGCCGGTGAGACCTTTGCCAAAGGCCTGGTGACGATCGGCACGATCGACGCGATTATTCAGTCGGCTCAAACCTCCGGCTTTGGCGCCGCTGGCATGATTTTGGTCATGATTTCGATCATCGCCGTTTCTTCGGTGCTGATGGGTTCCGGCAATGCCCCGTTCTTCGCCTTTGCTGCATTGACACCGACCGTGGCCGCCAAAATGTCAGTCGCGCCTGTCGTCATGTTGCTGCCGATGCATTTTGCCGCCAGCGCCGCCCGGGCCATGTCGCCGATTACGGCGGTCATCGTGGTTTCCTCCAGTATGGGTGGCGTGAGTCCGTTCGATGTCGTCAAACGGACTGCGATTCCGATGGCCGGCGCGTTGATTACGTTGGTGGCGGCAAACTTCATCTTCTTCTATTAGAGTATTAAGAGCATTGTTAGAGGAGGCAGGCTATGTACGCAATCGATCTGCACTGTGACACGATGAGCAAACTGGCTGAACGTGGCCGGACCTCACTGCTGCGCGAAAACGACTTGAATGTGGACATCGCCAAACTTCAGGCCGGCAATTTTGCAGCGCAATTTTTTGCCCTGTTCGTTGACATGGCGAAAACGAGCAATCCGCTGGAATATTGCCTGCAGATGGTGGACCGGTTCCATCTGGAACTGGCGGACAACCGGCAGTCGATCCGTCTGGCGACCAATCAGGCCGAGCTGGTCGCGAATCAGGCCGAAGGAAAGATATCGGCATTTCTGACCATTGAGGAAGGCGGCGTCCTGAAAGGCGAATTGGCCAATTTGCGGAATTTTCATCGTCTGGGAGTCCGCTTGCTGACCCTGACCTGGAACTATCCCAATGAAATCGGCTTTCCCAATGCGCTGCCGGAGTGCCGTGACAAAGGGTTGACCGAATTCGGGCGCGAAGTGGTGGCGGAGATGAACCGGTTGGGGATGCTGGTCGATGTTTCCCATCTGTCCGACCAAGGTTTTTTTGATGTGGCCGAGACCTCGGTCCGGCCTTTTGTTGCATCTCATTCCAATGCCCGGACGATTACCGGCCATGCCCGTAACCTGACCGACGAGATGATCCGCGTACTGGCGGAAAAGGGCGGCGTGACCGGCCTGACCTTCGCCCGGTCTTTTTTGGCCGACCCGCCACGCAGCCATGTGGAGGACATCGTCAGGCATGCGAAACACATCCGGCAGGTCGGCGGGATCGATGTCATCGCCATCGGGTCGGATTTTGACGGCACCAAGCCGCCGCTGGAAGTGGCGGACAGCAGTCAGATCGGCAAGCTGACCGAAGGCTTGTCGGCAGCCGGTTTCAGTTCGGGTGAAATCGAGAAAATCTGTTACGGTAATGCGGCGCGGCTGATTCGCGAAGTGCTGGGCTGAAGTCCTTTCAGTATAAGGCGATGACGAGGGTTGTCCAGTCATTAAACTACAGAAGGCTACCGGGTCCTGCGTGATAAAACACGCGACCCGGCAGCCTTTTAATTAATCCGCACATTGATTTGTTCAGCAATCGGAATTGTTCAGTGACTCCTTAAATATTCTATTTTGATTTTAATACCTCGATGGCTTTGTCCAGTTGCGGATCGTTTTTTGCATCCTTGTCCTTCGGCATTTCCACCACGATGTCCGGTTCGATGCCTTTGCCGTGGATCGACCGGTCTTTCGGCGTATGGTATTCGGCAATCGTTATTTTGACGGCAGAATCCTTATCAAGCGGGATGATTCGCTGAACTGACCCTTTGCCGAACGTCTTCACGCCGATCAGTTTGCCGGCGCCGCTGTCCTGGATCGCTCCGGCGACGATTTCCGAGGCGCTGGCGCTACCGCCGTTGATCAGCACGACCATCGGCAACGGTATTTTTTCCAGATAGGACTGTGAAGTTTCCCGCTCGCCATCCTTGCCGATGACCGACACGATCGGACCCTGCGGGACCAGCAGGCGGGCGACCTTGACGCTCTCGCCGATCAGTCCGCCGGGGTTGTTGCGCAGATCGAGGATTAGCGAGGTCATGCCCTGTTCCTTCAGTTCGCTCATTTTTTGCGTAAAGTCGTTGCCGGTGGTTTCGCTGAACATCGACAACCGGATATAGCCGATGCCGTTTTCCAGCATTTTTCCGCTGACCGACTTGAGCACGATGGTGGCGCGGGTGAGGGTGTATTCCTGCGACTCCTTGCCGTCGCGCTGAATGGTCAGTGTGACTTTGCTGCCTTCTTTGCCGCGGATTTTGCCGACGGCTTCGTCAAGCGCCATGTCCTTGGTATCCTGTCCGTCGATTTTCATGATCAGATCACCGCTGAGAATGCCTGCGGCCTCGGCCGGGGTGCCTTCGATCGGGGCCACGACGGTCAGTTGTTTGTCCCTGACGCCAAGCACGATACCAACACCGCCGAAAGATCCTTTGGTTTCCAGCATCAACTCGTTGTACATCTTCGGATCCAGATAGACGGAGTAGGGGTCGCCGAGCGAGTTGACCATCCCTTTGAGCGATCCCGTCATCAACAGCGGTCCTTCGGCGGTTCCGACATACTGGCCCTTTACGACCTGCACGGCCCGGAACAGTTTCAGCGTGGCCGCCAATTCATCCGGACTCATCTGGGAAAGATAGTAATTGATTTCAAGCACGGAGGCATTTTGGCTGAATGACGGATCGAAGGGGTTTTTAATCGACTGGGCGTTGGCGGCGGTTGCCCCCAGCCCCAGGCTCATGATTAGCAGGAAAGTGACCAGGATGCGCAGAACGTGATTCTTTGGCATATTCATCTTGACTCCTCCAGTATGCATGACTATTTTTATTATTATAACGCAGTCGACGCCAAGAATACAGTTTGTCAGCGGCGGCGAAGGGATATCTTTGACGGGAGACATTGGCGGGCGAAGGGTGGGCAGGGCGTGGAACTGGCTTTGTTGAAAATTGCGATTGCGGCGGCGACGGTCGTCGGTTTGGCCGAGATCGCGAAACGGATCGACCCGGTGCTGAGCGGCGTATTGCTCGGCTTGCCTTTGGGAGCCGGTCTGTCGGTGTATTTCGTTGCAGCCGAACAGGGGGTGGATTTCGTTGTTGCCGGATTGCCCTGGGCGATTGCCGGTCTTTGTTCGGCGGTGGTTTTTTGTACGGTGTATCTGGCGATGGGACAACGTTTGAAATGTGGCAGACTGCTGGAGGTGAGCGGCTGCTCCGTGGTCGCGATGGCAGCCTTCTTTGGTTCAGCGACGCTGGTGCGCGGCATTGAATGGACGGCGCCTGGCGCGACGGCCGCGTTTTTGGC
>CAZOJA010000005.1:0-37084 GCA_964579955.1 uncultured Veillonellaceae bacterium
CCTGCCATGTCCCAGCAGCTGCGCCCCCCGATAATGACTGTCACGCAAAGGGAGCGGCACCGGACCGCATTCGCGCTCCCGCACATCGGCCATCGCCCTGTCTATCGCCAGATACGCCGCGTTGCTTTTCGGCGCGGCCGCAATATAAGTAACGGCTTGAGCGATCGGAATCCTCGCCTCGGGCCAACCGATCATCTCCGCTGCCTGCATGGCCGTGACAGCCAGCATCAGCGCCGTCGGATCGGCGTTTCCGACATCTTCGGCCGCGCAGATGATGATTCGCCGGGCAATGAAGCGGGGATCTTCGCCGCCTTCGATCATACGGGCCAGATAGTGCAGGGCGGCATCGGGGTCCGAACCGCGCATGCTCTTGATAAATGCCGAAGTGACATCATAATGATTATCGCCCTTTTTATCATAGGCCTGAAACTTTTCTACAGCTACCGTCTCCACAATTTCACGGGTCAGTTCGATTGGCCGCCCCGGTTCGGTCTGTTCGGCCGCCAGCATCAGCACCATCTGCTCCAACAAGTTCAGTGCCACCCGGGCATCGCCGCCGGCCCGATCGGAGAGCAGCCCCAGTACCTCGTCCGATGTCTCGACAGGGAATGAGCCCAAGCCACGGTCCCTTTCATTTAGCGCCCGGTGCAAAATGCCGATGATTTCCTGCCGTGACAAAGCTTGCAGCCGTAATACCCGCATGCGGGACAACAGGGGCGAATTCACTTCAAAGTATGGATTTTCCGTCGTCGCGCCAATCAGCGTGATCGTGCCGTTTTCCACATGCGGCAGCAGTGCGTCCTGTTGCGACTTGTTGAAACGATGAATCTCATCGATGAACAGGATCGTGCGGCGGTTCGAGCGCAATAGTCGTTCGCGCGCCTTGTCGACCGCTTTGCGGATATCGGCGACACCGGCGGACACCGCGTTCATCTCCTCAAACTGTGCCCCGGTCGAGTGGGCCACGATGTTGGCCAAGGTCGTTTTGCCGGTGCCAGGCGGACCAAAGAACAACAGGGACGGCAAAGAGTCGGCCTCGATCACCCGCCGTAAAAAACGTCCGGAACCTACCAATTCCGTCTGCCCGACAAATTCATCGAGTGTCCGCGGACGCATTCGCAACGCAAGCGGTTCGCGATGCAGCCGCAGGCTCTCATTGGGGTCGGCAAACAGGTCCACGATCAGCCTTTTTTCGACAGACGTTGCAATACGTCCGCCACTTTGTTGATTTCAGCCGCGGTGACCCCATGATGCGTAACCATGCGAATCCGGTATTCTCCAAAAGCACCGGCCAGCACGCCGGCCTGTTTGAGTCGGGCGACCAATTCCGCCGCCTTCATCCCGCTACGGGACACGTCGAAAATCACGATGTTGGTCTGCACTGTCGACAAATCAACGGCAAAACCGGCCGTAACCAGTGCGTCCGCCAGCAGTTTCGCATTGGCATGGTCTTCCGACAGACGCTCCACCATGTTCTGGAGTCCGACAATTCCTGCCGCGGCAATGACACCGGCCTGACGCATGCCGCCTCCAAGCATCTTGCGATAACGGCGGGCCTTGGCGATGAATTCTTCGCTACCGACCAACAATGTGCCGACCGGAGCGCACAACCCTTTCGACAGGCAAAACTGGACCGAATCGGCATACTGGGCTATTTTATCGACTTTTACTCCAAGCGCCGCCGCTGCGTTAAACAGCCTGGCACCGTCTATGTGAACCGGGATTTCGTGCCGGTCCGCCACTTTGCGGATCGCCGCCAGGGTTTCAAGCGGATAGCAGGTGCCGCCAGATCGGTTGTGGGTGTTCTCCAGGCAGATCAGCGAAGTGCGCGGTTGGTGGATATCCTGTGGGCGCACCGCCGCCGCGATGGTATCCGCGCTAAGAATCCCCTTGACCGCAGGCAGCGTTCGCGCCTGGACACCAGCCAAAACGGCCATGCCGGCCACTTCATAATAATAAATGTGAGATTCGGCTTCACAAATGACCTCATCGCCCCGCTGGGTATGCGACATGACCGCAACCTGATTGCCCATCGTACCGCTGGCGACGAACAGACCGGCCGCTTTGCCGGTCATTCGTGCGCCCAATCTCTCGAGTTCGATCACGGTCGGGTCTTCGCCGTATACATCATCTCCCACTTCCGCCCGAAACATCGCTTCGCGCATCTCGGCCGTCGGCTTCGTCACCGTATCGCTGCGCAGATCAATAAACTCCATCGTGACACAATCCTCCCTGCATCATCAGATGCATGTTTGATAAAAAAAATACTACTCTTAATATTTCGGTCACTTTTTCGGCATTCCTGCCTGGCCAGCAAACGAAAAAAGAGTAGAAAAATCCCCGCCATGCCGTTTGACCCGTGTTTTGAATCCTGCCTAAGCAGGTGGGTGCGCGCCTGCCCGTATAATGAGTCCCCGAAACAAGCAGGGCTTTCACGCAGCGGTCAGAGTCTGAGCTCCCAATGTGAAAGTGTTGGATCAAAACAATGGGTTTATACGCACACAGCAGGGAAAAGGATAATTCTTGCAACGATTCTTTCTACTATGAGTGTACCAGACTGCCGTCAGCCTGGCAACAACTTGCGCCAATATTACTTCGCCGGTTTCTTGACCGCCACTTCGGTCCGGATCGACAGTTCCTTCAACTGACGCAGCGAGACTTCCGACGGGGCTTGCGACATCAGGTCCGTAGCGCTCTGAGTCTTGGGGAAGGCAATGACGTCGCGGATGGATGAACGCTTTGCCATCAGCATGATCAGCCGATCCAGGCCGAAGGCAATCCCGCCGTGCGGCGGCGTGCCAAATTCGAACGCTTCCAGCAGATAACCGAACTTTTCGTTTGCTTCCTCTTCCGTCAACCCAATCGCTTTAAAGACCTTTTCCTGGACGTCACGTTGGAAAATCCGGATACTGCCGCCACCGATCTCTGTGCCGTTCAGCACCATGTCATAGGCTTTCGCCTTGATCCGGCCCGGATCGGTCTCGAGATACTGAAGATCTTCATCGCGCGGCGAGGTAAACGGATGGTGCATCGCCACAAAACGCTTTTCCTCTTCATCGTATTCGAACATCGGGAAGTCGAGCACCCAGGCGAAAGCGAGCTTGTCCGCATCGATCAGATTCATCCGGCGGGCCATTTCCAGCCGCAGCTGACCCATCGCATTGACCGCCACAGCGGGCTTGTCGGCAATGATCAGCACCAGATCGCCTTCTTCGGCTTTCGCCGCCAGGCGGATTTTTTCCAGTTGCTCATCCGAGAAAAACTTGCTGATCTGCGATTTTAGACCTTCCGCAGTGTAGCCGATCCAGGCCAAGCCTTTGGCGCCGTACTGGCCGACATAACTTACCAGGCCGTCCAGTTCGCGGCGTGGAATCGCTGCATTGCCCTTCACATTGATGCCTTTGATTTTTCCGCCGGCAGCCAGCACGGATTCAAACACCTTGAACTCCGACCCCCGCATCGCCTCGGACAGGTCGAAAATCTCCATTTCAAACCGCAGATCCGGTTTATCCGAACCATACTTCTCCATCGCCTCATCATAAGACAGACGCCGCATCGGCAGCGATAAGTCTGCGCCGATCGCCACCTTGAACACTTCGGCGATCATCTGTTCCATGATTGCCAGCACATCGTCGCGCTCGACAAAAGACATTTCGACATCCAACTGGGTAAACTCGGGCTGCCGGTCGGCCCGCAGGTCTTCGTCACGGAAACAGCGCACGATTTGGAAATATCGTTCGTAACCGGCCACCATCAGGATTTGTTTGAAAATCTGCGGCGATTGCGGCAATGCGTAGAACTTACCGGGGTTGACCCGGCTGGGAACCAGGTAGTCGCGCGCGCCTTCCGGCGTGCTCTTGGTCAGCATCGGCGTTTCCACTTCGATGAAATCCCGACGGTCAAAGAAGTCGCGCATCGTTTTTGCGACACGGTGTCTCAGCATCAGATTGTGTTGCATTTCAGGCCGCCGCAGGTCCAGATAACGGTATTTCAGCCGAACGGTTTCGTCAACGTCCACATTGTCCTGAATATAAAACGGCGGCGTTTTGGCAGGATTAAGAATGCGAAGTTCTTCGCCGCACACTTCGATCGCACCGGTTTCCATCGCTGGATTGACGGTTTCCGGCGAACGCAGGCGTACTGCGCCGCGCACGCTGAGAACGTATTCGGTCCGGACGCCATCCGCTTTGAGGAGCGCCGGCTGATTGATTTCCGGTGAAAAAACCAGTTGTACGGTCCCGGACCGGTCGCGCAGATCGATAAAAATCAGTCCGCCGTGGTCGCGTTGCCGCGAAACCCAGCCGCACAAGACGACTTCCTTGCCGGCATCCGCAACAGTGAGTGCGCCGCACGAGTGAGTCCGTTTCATTCCTGCTAGTGTATCCATTTTAACTGTTCAACTCCTGTTTCAATTGTTTAAGGGCCTCGTCCACGGGCAGCATCGTCTGCTCACCGGTAACCATGTTTTTTAACGTCACCTGATCGGACTGGAGTTCCGCCTCGCCAAAAATCGCCACGTAACGGGCGCCGGCCCGGTTAGCCTGTTTCATCTGTGACTTCATGCTGCGGCCGCCATGATCCATATCGGCGCTGATGCCTGTTCGACGCAGCTGAACTAGCAAATCAAACGCTTTGAGCGTCGCTTCCGGTCCCATTGGGATCACCCATGTCTCAACCTGCTCCTGCGTCGGTGGCAACAGTTGCTGTTTTTCCATCGCCAGCAACACCCGTTCCATGCCGATGGCAAAACCGATGCCAGGGGTAGACGGACCGCCGCATTCCTCAATCAGCCCGTCATAACGACCGCCGCCGCAAACGGCGCTTTGCGCGCCCAGTAGCGGGTATTGGATTTCAAAAGCGGTTTTGGTGTAATAGTCAAGACCGCGTACCAGGCGCGGATTCAATGTGTATTCAATGCCGGCGACCTGAAGGAATTGCCGTAATCCGGCGAAATGCGCGGAACACTCGTCGCAAAGGCAGTCAACCATTTGCGGCGCGCCCACAGACAGCCGGTTGCATTTTTCCTCCTTGCAATCCAGAATCCGCATCGGATTCCGCTCGAACCGCGACTGACAATCCTGACACAAGTCCGACTGCTTATCACGCAAAAAATCCTGCAGCGCGACTCGATACTGCGGCCGGCATTTCGGGCAGCCGACCGAATTGATCATCAGCTTCAGCCCGGACAGGCCGAGGCTTTCAAAAAAATGCACCGCCACCGCAATGGTCTCGGCATCTACCGACGGGCCGGCAGGACCGATCGCTTCGATGCCGAACTGGTGAAACTGGCGCAGTCGCCCGGCCTGTGGCCGGTCATACCGGAACATCGGTCCGATATAGAATAATTTTGCCGTCTGACCATCGGCGCCCAGTTTTTGCTCCAGGTACGAGCGCACTACGGCAGCCGTGTTCTCCGGTCGCAACGTCACGCTGCGACCGCCGCGGTCGGTAAAGGTATACATCTCTTTTTGCACCACATCGGTGGTCTCACCGATGCCACGCAAAAACAGTTCGGTATGTTCAAAAATCGGCGTACGGATCTCGCCGTAGTGGTAACGGTCACAGATCTGGCGCGCCGCCGTTTCGATCCGTAACCAGTTTTTTGCCTCTGCCGGCGTGATGTCGTGCGTGCCACGCGGTCCTGAAGTCAGCAATTCGGTCGCCTCCGTTCCCGTTTCAGCCTACCCGGCTGTAAACAGCGTCTTGATCAATAGTTCACGTTTAGCGGCAAGTTCATTGATATTGCGGATATATGTCGGGATATCCTTGGGAAAGAAGCAACCCTCAAGCCGCCAGTCGGTCGCACGGACCGCTTTCGTGCTGGACGAGGGTCCCATGCCGATAATCGTTCGACGTTCTTCGATGATATCGACATTATAGATGCACTCGGCGCCTGTTCTGGCATAGCCGACATTTTCCTGATTGCCCGGCGAATTCTTCTGACGGTAGATGTAGTATGGCAACAATCCGGCTGCATGCAGCTTAATCGCCGCAGTTTCGGTCATCTCCGCTACGATGCGGCCGTTGCGCCAGGTCGCTTCATCGGCGTGATCCAGCAAGGCGGCGCCTCGCTTCAACGCCAGCGAATGCACGGTGATGTTTTCCGGACCAGCCGCCAAAACCTGATCCAGCGATAACTGCATATCTTGTGCTGTTTCACCCGGCAACCCGGCGATCAAGTCCATGTTGATCCTGGAAAAGCCCAATGAGCGAGCCAGATAGAATGCACGCAATGTCTGTTCGGCCGAATGATTGCGGCCAATCCGCTCCAACGTCGTTTGCTGCATCGTCTGGGGATTCACACTGATCCGGCTGACGCCGGCGTTACGTAACAGTTGCAGGTTTTGCGGCGTAATGCTGTCCGGTCGGCCGGCCTCCACCGTAAATTCCAGCATGGCCGGGATATCAAATGAACTCGACAGCCAAGCCAGCAAACGGGACAAAAACTCATCCGGCAGACAGGTCGGCGTGCCGCCGCCGATGTAGAGCGACCGCACGGAGAGCCCATAAACACTCAACAATTTTACCACAGCTTGTATGTCCTGTCCAATCGCTGCCAGCAGACAAGCAATCTGCTCCTTGTCCGACGGCAGCAAGGCCGAAGGAAAGGAGCAGTACACACAGCGCGAGGCGCAATAGGGGATTCCCAGGTACAGTGAAATCGCCCGTTTTTCCTGTTCCGCCGTGTCCGGCGTCGGTAACAGGGGGCGGTTTCGCTGCGCCACCTCGACAAGCAGGCGCGCTTTTTCCTCTGAAACGCCGTAACGGGTTCGCAGTAGTCGTTCGATATCTTGCGGCGCTTCCCCCGCATCGAGTTGGCGATGCACGATTTTTGCCGGCCGTACGCCGGTCAGGCTGCCCCAGGGACTGTCGCTATTCATTCCGTTTGCGGCACTGGCTGCAGTAACCGTAAAACTTCACCTGATGATCGGTGATCTCAAAATCAGCCGTCCGTGAAACGAAACTCTCCAACGTTTCCATCAGATCATCGCCAAATTCCAACACAGTTCCACAGGAAAGGCAGATCAGATGATGATGCGCATGGCTTGAATCGCCGGTTGCCAGTTCAAAACGGCTCTTACCGTCGCCAAACTCGATCCGGTGCAAAAAACCGAGTTCCTCAAGCATCTCCAGGCTTCGATATACCGTCGCCAGCCCGATGTCGGGCGAATCCACCTGCAGCAGCGAATATACGTCTTCGGCGCTGAGATGTTTCTCCTGATTGTCGACAAAGGTCTGCAGGATCTTTTGCCGTTGCGGCGTCACCTTATACTGCTTTTCACGGAATCTTCGCCGCAAGTCGGCCATATCGATGGACATTTCACTTCACCTGACTTTCCTGTCTTTGAACTGCCGGTTATTGGATAAACGGATTCTGCCTTCGTTCCCAGCCAATCGTCGTGGCCGGTCCATGCCCCGGATACGCTTTGACTTCGTCATCGAGAACCAGCAGCTTTTCTTTGATGCTTTGAATCAACTGGCTGTATGAGCCGCCTGGAAAATCTGTCCGGCCGATCGATTCGGCAAATAGCGTATCGCCGACAAAGACAGTCTTGCCGCTGAGCAGGCAGATGCCGCCCGGCGTATGTCCAGGAGTATGCAGCACTTTGAGGGAAAAGTCGCCAACCGGCAGGACATCCCCGTCTGAAAGCAACCGATCTGCCGTGCCACAACTGGTTGCGCCGCCAAGAAAAGCGGACAGGTTGCGTGATCCGCTGCCCAGCATATCGGCATCGGCACTATGGATCCAAAGCGGCGCGCCGGTGGCTTCCTGCAACTTGACATTGGCCAGCACATGATCCGCATGTCCATGCGTATTGATAATCGCCTGCACCGACAGCCCTTCCCGCTGGATTGCCGACAAGATCCTGGCAGCATCGCCGCCGGGATCGATGACGACCGCCTGCTTGGTGTTTTCACAGTAGACAATATAACAATTTGTTCCCAGACTGCCTACTTCCAGTTGAATAATTTTCATCATTGAACCCCCTGCTAAAAGCATTTTCTGCTATCAATCAACATCGTCACCGGACCTTGGTTTTCCAGTGTCACCTTCATCTCGGCCTGAAACTGACCGCAAGCCACCACGATCCCTTTGGCGCGAAGTTGTTCGACGAATTTTTCATAAAGGCTTCTTGCCTGCTCCGCTGGCGCGGCCTGGTCGAACCCCGGCCGTCTGCCTTTGCGACAGTCGCCGTACAGGGTGAACTGAGAGATTGCCAAAACCTGGCCCGCAACATCGAGTAGCGAGCGGTTCATTTTGCCGGCCTCATCTTCAAAGATCCGCAGATTGGCGATTTTCTCCGTCATATATAGTACATCGGCATCGCCGTCTTCGCGTCCAACCCCCAGCAGGACCGTCAATCCGGCGGTCGCACGACCCACACATTCACCATCGACACTCACTTCGGACCAGCCGGTCCGCTGCACCACCGCCCGCATCAGTTCAGCCCCGTCGATGCGGCCCGGTGTACGGCGTAAACGTCACGCACCCGCTTCATTTTCGCCATGATATTCTCCAGTTGGTTAGTGTTTCGCGTGTCAATGCACAGACTGATCGTCGCCCGCTTGTCCTTGAAAGTCTTGGCATTGACCGTACTGGCATTGATCTTGTGTTCCGACAGCACCATCATGATATCGGTAAGCATGCCAGGTCGGTCCATCGCCGTGATTTCAATCGATACCTTGTACAAATCGTCGGTGGATGTATCCCACTCGACTTCAATCATCCGTTCATATTCATCCGGTTCGGCCGAAATGTTTGGACAGTCGGCCCGATGCACCGAAACGCCGCGCCCCCGTGTGATATAACCGACAATCACATCGCCAGGCACCGGATTGCAGCAACGGGCCAGACGGACCATCAGACCGCCTTCGCCTTTGACCAGGATGCCATGACTGCCTTTGCTTTTTGACCGCTTCGGCTTCAGTTCGGCCAGCACCTGGCTCATGTCCGGCGGCGCCGTGAGTTTTTGTTCTTTTTTGTACTGCTCGATCAATTTTACCATGATCGCATGGGCGGTGATACCGCCGAACCCAAGGGACGCATACAAATCTTCTTCGTTGGTGAAGTTCATCCGGCGGGCGATTTCTTCCAGGCGCCCGCCTTTGATCAGCTCTTTCCACTCGTAACCGAGGCGTTTGCTGTCTTTTTCCAGCGCTTCGCGCCCTTTTACGATGTTCTCGTCTCGTTTTTCCTTCTTGAACCAGTTGCGGATCTTATTGCGGGTTTCCGGCGAAGCCACGATATTCAGCCAATCGCGGCTGGGAGTCCCCTGTTTCGCGGTGATGACCTCGACAATGTCGCCATTGGACAGTTTCGTTTCAAGCGGAACCATCCGGCCATTCACCCGGGCGCCCACGCAGCGGTGCCCCACATCGGTATGAACCCGGTAAGCAAAGTCAAGCGGCACCGAGCCGGCCGGCAGGTCGATCACATCACCCTTTGGCGTAAAAACGAACACTTCGTCGGCAAAAACATCCAGCTTCACCGACTCGACGAATTCGTGAGGATCGCGCAGGTCCTGATGCCATTCCAGCAATTGCCGCATCCAGGACAATTTCTGGTCAAACCCTTTGTTCGGACCCCTCGTGCCTTCCTTGTACTTCCAGTGCGCCGCGATTCCGACTTCGGCGATACGGTGCATTTCAAAGGTGCGAATTTGGATTTCCAGCGGTTGTCCCTGTGTGCCGATGACCGTAGTATGCAAAGACTGATACATATTGGATTTTGGCACGGCGATGAAATCCTTGAACCGGTTCGGAATCGGCTTCCACAACGTGTGCACGATTCCCAGCGCCCCATAACAGTCCTTGACCGATTCCACCAAGATGCGGACTGCCGAAAGATCGTAGATTTCGCTGAGTTCCTTGCGGTCCTTCTGCATTTTTTTATAGATGCTGTAAAAGTGTTTGGGGCGTCCGTCAATATCGGCATGAATCCCGACTTCCTGTAACTTCTCCCGCAGGATGTTCATGGCCTCAGCGATGATCGCCTCGCGCTCCTGCCGTTTCTGTCGGACCTGGTCAACCAGTTCGTAGTAGCGTTCCGGCTCCAGGTATCGAAAAGACAGGTCTTCAAGCTCCCATTTGATGTTCGATATCCCTAACCGATGCGCCAGCGGCGCGAATATTTCCAAGGTTTCGCGGGCGATCCGCTTCTGCTTCTCCGGCGCCATCGGTTTCAACGTGCGCATATTGTGCAGACGGTCAGCCAGCTTGATCAATACCACCCGGATATCCTTAGCCATCGCCAGGAACATCTTGCGATAGTTTTCCATCTGTTGCTCTTCTTTGGACTTGTACTCGATCCGGCTTAATTTGGTGACGCCATCGACCAGAACCGCGATTTCCTTGCCAAACTCTTTTTCCAGTTGCTCCAGAGTGATGGTCGTATCTTCCACGACATCATGCAAGAGCGCAGCGGCGATCGAATCCGCGTCAATCTGAAGGTCGGCCAGAATCCGGGCCACCCCTAGCGGATGATGGATGTAATCCTCGCCGGAAATCCGGTGCTGTCCTTCGTGCGCTTTGACCGCCGTGGCAAAAGCCTTTTCCAGCAGCGGAACCACGGATTCGGACTGATAGCTGCGGACCCGCTCGATAATATCGGCTATGTGGGGAACCTTATCACTGGTCATACGCGCTCCTCACCCTGACCTTCCTTTCCGCTTACGCCAACCCAATCGCCCGGAACTGCATTGCACGTTGATAGTCGTTGTATTCCCAACAGCCGATAAACGTCCTTTCTTCACCGATCTGAACCTGATCGGCATTTTCCCACATCGCGAACGGATAGTTGCGTCCTCCCACCGTCAGTGTCCCGACCTTGGGACTACCAGGGCGTTCCAAAACCCGTCCCTTGCTCAAAGTACCGTTCAGTTCCCAGACAAAGGGCGGAAACTTCTCGCCATGAGGCTCCAAAGACTGGAGATTGGCAAAAAACGACTCCGTCAGCGCCTGTGGAGTCAGTCGGCCATCCACCCAGCGAACCTTCTCCCAGGTTTCCGCCGGCATAGCGACCAGTTCGGCATCGATCGCCTTAAAAAAGCGCTCCATGTTCGCCTGCTCGATATTCAGTCCAGCCGCCATCGCATGACCGCCCCATTGCACCAATAAATGCTGGTGCCTTTCAATCAGCGAAAACAGATCTACCCCTGGAATACTGCGGGCGGAACCGCGCATGACGCCTGTCGCTTCCGTCTCTTCGGTATTGGCGATGACAAAGGCGGGACGAAAGAACTTCTCTGCCAGTTTGGAAGCAACAATGCCGACCACGCCTTCATGAAAATCGCCCCGGACAACCGACAATCGTTCAAATCCGGTTTCGGCGTCTGCCAATTGGCGCAAGCCGGCCTGTATCGATTCTTCCTGCTCCCGGCGGCGTTCATCATTAAACTGCTCCAACTGGGCGGCAATTTCGGCGCAACGCTGTTTATCCCGCGCCAACAGCCACTCCACCACCGGCTCTGCGCCGTTTGCCTTGTTCATCCGGCCAGCCGCATTTATGCGCGGCCCGATGACAAATCCCAGTGTATAGGTGTTTACCCTGCGCCAGCCGCAAGCCTGCCGCATCACCTGAAACGCGGTTCTGTCGCCCTGTTCGATCTGCCGCATTCCTTCACGGACAAAATAACGGTTTTCCGGTTCATTGAGCGGCATAATGTCACACACGGCACCGAGTGCGACCAGGTCGAGCGAATCCCGCATCAACCAGTCAGGACTCTTCTTGCCGTTGATTTCCCATAGTCCGCGCATCAGCAGCCAGGCCACACAACATCCGGACACCGTCGCCAGCGGACCTTGCGGCGACAGTCCAGGATGCACGACCGCCACGGCGGCAGCGGGATAATCCCCCTTCAGACCATGATGATCGGTAATCACGACATCAATGCCGATGGTTTTGAGCCTGGCGATCTCTGCACCGCTCGATACTCCGCAATCCACGGTAACAACCAGGTTCGGCCGCAAAGAAATCAAGCGGTCAAGGTTTTTGGCATTCAGGCCGTACCCTTCAGTGAACCGGTCCGACAGCATTACCGCTGAGGAAAAACCATAATGCCCGGCCAACCGTTGGAACACTTCCTGTATTAGCGCAGCTCCGCTCGTCCCGTCCACATCATAATCGCCAAAAATGACGATTTTCTCCTGCCGCTCGAACGCCTGTCGCAAACGGGCCACCGCTTTTTCCATTTCGCTGCCTAACATCTCCGGCGACAGTAACTGGTCAGACCTAGCGTGAAAAAAACGTTCCAGCCGATCCTGATTCCGCAGGCCGCGGCTCCACAATCCAGCGGCGAATAAAGGGGAAAAGCCGACCTGCTCGAGCCATTGATCCATGTTTAATTCCGGAGCGGATTCACGATAAAGCCATTTCATAAAAGATATATATTCTCGCTAATCCAGCAATACTCCTTTTCTCATTCTCGAAATCAACCTCAGGTAACGCCGGTTATAAAAAACTCCGGCAGAAACTGCCGGAGTCAAAAACAGTTGAATCGACTATTTTCGTTTCATCCACTCCGGAATTTCCAACGTTGGCCCCTTGAATTTGGGGATTGGAGCGATTTCCGGCTGGATCACCGCGTTGCGGGCCGTCGGTTTGGCGCGCTTCGGCTCAAAACCGGTAGCGATAATCGTCACGCGGATTTCATCGGTCATCTTGTCGTCAATGACCGCTCCAAAAATGATGTTCGCTTCCGGATCGGCCATATCGGCGACCATGCTGGCAGCTTCGTTGACTTCCAGCAAGCCCATGTCCGGACCGCCGCAGAAACTGAGCAACACTCCCTTGGCCCCTTCGATCGAAGCATCCAGCAGCGGGCTTTTTACAGCCTGCTCGGTTGCGATCATCGCCCGGTTTTCACCGCGACCGACGCCAACGCCCATCAGCGCCGAACCCGCATCTTCCATGATTGTCTTGACGTCGGCAAAGTCGAGGTTGATCAGACCGGGGATAACAATCAGGTCAGACATCCCCTGCACGCCCTGACGCAATACGTCATCGGCAATCCGGAATGCGTCCATGATCGATGCACTTTTCTGGACGATCTGCAACAAACGGTCATTGGAAATCGTTATCAAAGCATCCACCTGATCCCGCATGCGGCCCACGCCCCACTCGGACTGGCTTTGCCGCCGCCGCGCCTCGAACATGAACGGACGGGTAACCACACCAACAGTCAAGGCACCCAGTTCCTTCGCGCACTCGGCAACCACCGGAGCGGCGCCGGTACCGGTTCCGCCACCCATCCCCGCCGTAATAAACACCATATCGGCGCCACGCAGGGCTTTCATGATTTCGTCGCGACTTTCCTCCGCCGCTTTCTGGCCGACTTCCGGATTTGCACCGGCTCCCAGCCCCTTGGTCAATTTTTCGCCGATTTGAATCCGGTAAGGCGCCAAGGAAGACAGTAACGCCTGGGCATCGGTATTGATGGCGATAAATTCGACTCCTTTGACCGATGAATTAATCATCCGATTGACCGCATTGTTGCCGGCGCCGCCCACACCAACAACTTTGATTGCGGCAAACGGTTCCGTATCGATTTCCAGTTCGAGTCCTGGCATAAACATAGTCCCTCCTGTACCTTTGGCAGTATTTTAAAACTATTATTCCACACGCAACGGATTATTCCTGCAGCAAAACTACTCCGCTGCTATTTTTGTCGAAAAGACAACCTTGCCTGCACGGATTTCCTGTACCACCGCACTACGATTCTGTGGACTGTTCGTCAACGGGTCGATGCTCAGGCGACCCGTCACCGCCGGCATATCCCTCAGCGTCGCCAGTTGCCGGGCGATTTTCACCGGATCGGCGCCATCGGCCTTTTTGATCGCTTCAACCAACATCAGCAGTCCGTCCGCCGCCAACGCAGCATTGGGCAAAACCGGGTCTTGTCCGTATCTGTTGCGATATTCCGCGACGAAGGACTGGATGTCCGGGTCGCCCAAACCTGTCTGGACAACAAAGTATGTCCCATCAAGCGCCGGGCCGCCCAGTGTCAGAATCTCCGGATTGCTCCAGCCGTCGCCGCCAATGATTTTCGCTTTTATTCCCAGGTCTCGGGCTTGTTTGACCAACAGCGCCGCCTGCTTATGCAGGGTCGGGACAAAGATCACCGCCGGTTCGTCCTGGACGACCTTGGCCAGCAGGGGCCGAAAATCGGTTTCGTTGGTCCGAAATGCTTCATTGGCCAACAGTTTTCCACCCTGCCTGACATATTGTTTGGCGAAGTAATCCGCCAGCACCGTGGAATACTCCGACCCGGCGTCATAAACCACCGCGGCGGTTTTCGCCTTGAGTTCCCTTAAGGCAAACCGGGCAGCGACACTGCCTTGATATGAATCGATGAAACCGGCGCGAAACGCATAACCGCGCACAGTGTTGGCCTGCGGATCGAACGTGGCTTTAGGGCTGGAAGCAGCGGTGGCAATGAAGGGAGTTTTTGCCGGCTCCGTAACTGCACTCATCACGATTGCGTTACTACTCTGGGCAGGACCGATGATCGCGACGGCTCGGTCGCGAACCAACAAGCGTTGAGCTACTTTGGCAGTCTCTGCCGCATCGCCGCGCGTGTCATAGCTGACGATTTTCAGTTGTTTGCCTGCCACTCCGCCAGCGGCATTGATTTTTTCCACCATCAGGGAAAGCGCGTTCTTTTCCGCCTGGCCCCACAAAGCCAGATCGCCGCTTAATGCCGCGACATGGCCGACGGTGATCACCTGTCCCGCTTCCGGTTTCATGCCGGAGCAACCAGCGACAGCCATCGCCAACGACAGACCGATTGCCCAGAAAACAATGGATTTCTTCATGTCTGCCCTCACCTTATAACCGTAATCCAACTAAAACTTACTTTTTCAGGAAAAAACGCCGGATAATCGCCAGGTTCTGAAAGATACGCAGTCCAAACGCCAGGGAAGCCACATAATAGAGATCGATCCCCAGACGTTCACCGACAAACACCAGCACGACCGCCAGCAACGCATTGACAAAGAATCCGCTGATAAATACCGCATTGTCGAATTTTTCCTCCAGTGCCGAACGCAGTCCGCCAAACACAGAATCCAGCGAGGCCAACAACGCGACCGCCAGATACTTGCTGTATTCGACCGGCATGCTCAGCGGAAACAACAAGCCGATTGCAACCCCGATCAGGACCCCAATAATTGGCAATATCATTTTGCGGCTTCCTCCTTGAGCGGCTTGGCGAACTGATACTTGTGCGCGCCTTTGAAGGATGCGATCTTCACTTTGGGCTGCGTTTTCACCGTGACCTGGATGCCCCAGAACTGCAGGGTTTCAATCACACCGCCGCGCATCTTCAGGGAGGCCTCCAATGTCTTGGGGTCGCCGATCGCCCTGATTTCATAGGGCGGCGTATTGCGCATATTATTCACTGAGATTGTCGGCCCGGTACAGCGTATCTCTGACCCCACCACCAATCGCTGGTCATTGATCGAAATCGCCTCGGCACCGGCCGCCCACAGCTCATTAATCACTTTTAACATATCATCGTCATGAATTAAATATAAGTTCGGATTTTCACCTGGTTTCATCGGTCTTTTGCTGTCGTCGATCATCACGACCACACCCGGTCCCTCGACAGGCAGGTATCCGGCAGCCATCCGGAATAATTCCGCCTCTTTTGCCACCGACTCGCTGATGGTCGAGTTTTGCAATTCCTGCAGCTGGCGCAGGGCCGTATCGCGCTCCTTCTCAGCCTGCCGCAGCCTAAGCGACAGATCCTCGGCGCGTTGGAACGGGATTGTCGAGCGGATATCCTGGGTTGTCCGGAACTGCACGGCCAGCATGATCCCCAATACCACGCAGACAAACGCCAGGGCCACTCGCCCCTGTTTCAGGGCACTCAAAATAACTCCCCCTATTGTGTTTTTATTACAACCGGAACCGTAATACCGGTTTTTCGTGTACCAGGTCGATTGACTCCACCGGCATTCCTTTAGCCAGAATTTCCTGCAGGATATCCTGCGTCAGTCTGGCCTTTTCACGGAGCCGCTCGAGGTTGCCGAGCCGGATCTTGATATTGTCAAGCGTTATTACGGTAACGCCTTGTTGGGGATGGAGATTGACCTCAGAAATTTTGTCCCGCGTTTCCTTGTTGAGTGAAACCAAATATTCCAACACGCCATGCACAGCGGGATCGGAGAGCTGCGTGCCCGGATAGACCCGCCCCGCTTTGAAACCCGTAATGATCGGCGCCTCCATGCTCTTCAGGTTGCGCGAGATGGTGGTCACTGTCCCAGTGGCATCAATATCGAGAAAACCATGCTGACTGGCCAGATAGGCCAAGGACCGGCGCTCCTTGATTTGAATCGCCAGCGATGCCGGCCATTCAAAGGTCGAGCTGACCTCCTCCACCCTCAGATCGTCTCGTAACAGAGCAAAAAAACGTTTGGCGTCCCAAAACCAAAGAGCCCCTTGATCGGAAGCGACGCCGGCCATCTGGTGAATTTCTTCCGTGGAGATTTTTTGGTTGCCAACCACCGTGACAGTCTGAAGATAGATGTAAATTGGCCGACTGTAGCACTGCCAGGCAAAAATCACGCTAATTACGAAAAAAAACAATATCCATTCAAAAAACCAACGGGAACGCTTCCTTTTCCGCGGGCTGCTTTCCATCGGTCACTGCTCCAGGGTCAACAGCAAAATCCGTTCGCACAGCTCGGGAAACGACATTCCGACAGCAGCTGCCGCTTTCGGCACCAGACTGGTCGCCGTCATGCCCGGAATCGTGTTGACTTCCAACACATAAGGGTGATTGGAGGGATCAAGCCGCACATCAACGCGGGCGATTCCCGAACAACCAAGGATTTTGAAAGCAGCCAGCGCCACCTGCTGGGTCAGACGTGTCGTCGCTTCATCGATGCGCGCCGGCGTGAAGTATTCGGTCGCGCCTTTGGTGTACTTGGCGTGATAATCATAAATCCCGGAGTAGGGAACGATTTCCACTATCGGTAGAGCTTGCGGTTGAATTCCACCAAGAATGCCCACGGTCAATTCGCTGCCGTCGATGAATTCCTCAATAAGGACTTCCGTATCGTAATTGAACGCTTTTTCCAGCGCCGCTGCCAATTCCTCCGGTTCCTGAACGATGGTCAGCCCGATTGTGGACCCTTGGGTTGACGGCTTGACGACAAACGGAACTTCAAATTCGTCCAGAATCGAGCTCAGCACCGCTTCGCCCATCCCATCGCGCTTCTTCAGCAATTGATACCGAGGTGTCGGAATTCCCGCAGACTGAAACAACCGTTTCGAAACTGCCTTGTCCATCGCCATCGCGCTTGCCAACACGCCGGAACCGGTATAGGGAATCCCCAGCAGTTCGAGAGCGCCCTGCAGTTTACCGTCTTCGCCGTACAAGCCATGTAAGGCGTTGAATACGACGTCGATCTGGTTCTCCTGCAATTGTTGGACAAAACGGGCCGGGTCCAGGTCAATTCCGACCACGTTGTAGTTTTTTTCCTGCAACGCCGCGACAATTGCCTTGCCGGTATTTAGCGAAACTTCCCGCTCCGCCGATGGTCCGCCCATCAGTACGCCGATTTTTTTCCGCTGCATGTGGATCACCTCCAGTGAATGCTTGGTTAACCGTTCGACAATCCGTTCGCCTGTCTGATAAATATTGCCGGCACCCATCGTAATCAGCAGATCGCCCGGTTTTAACAAAGGGAAAATGCATTCCTCGAGCGATTGTTGCGACTGGCAATAGTGAACACTCTGGCCTGGACGGGCCTGTATCTCCCTCAGGATCGTTTCGCCGCTGATACCGGGAATCGGTGCTTCACCGGCAGCATAGACATCGGTGAGAATGACGACATCGGCTGGAGTAAAGGCCGTACCGAACTCGCGGGCCAATAGCTGTGTGCGGGAAAACCGGTGCGGCTGGAAAACGCAGACGACCCGTCCATCGGTCGCCGCCTTGGCGCCATGCAGGGTGGTCAGGATTTCTGTCGGATGATGCCCGTAGTCGTCGACAACCCAGATGCCATGCGCTCTGCCTTTGGTCTGAAATCGACGCTTGACGCCGCCAAATCCGGGCATGATCGCAGCAATCTGCTCAAACGGGATTCCTAGCTGCATGCCGACAGCTACGCAAGCCAGACAGTTCATAACGTTGTGACGGCCGGGTACGCTGATCCGCATCGTTCCCAGCACTTCACCGAACCGGTACACTTCAAAGGATGTCTCCATCCCTTGCGAAACAAGCTGGCGCGCCGTAAAATCAGCGACATGGTCGACTGCATAAGTGATACAATGGCTGCCGGCTTCCGCCGCCAGACTGCGCACAGCTTCGCTGTCGATGCCGAGCACGGCCGCCCCGCCGGGTTTGATCTGGCTGACAAACTGGACAAACGCACGATAAATTTCCGCTTCACTGCCATAGTGGTCCAGATGGTCATTCTCTATATTCGTGACCACGGCAATCTGCGGCTTAAATTTAAGAAACGAGCCGTCACTTTCATCCGCCTCGGCAACCATCCAGGAGCTCGAACCGACTTTGGCATTGCCGCCTATCGCATCCAGATCGCCGCCGATCAGCACATGCGGGTCTTTGCCGGCCCGTTCCAGCAGATAGGCAATCATGGACGTCGTGGTGGTTTTTCCGTGCGATCCGGCTACGGCAATCCCGTCACAGCCATTCAGCAATGCGGCCAACAGGTCGGAGCGGTGGAAAATCGGCAGTCCGCGCCGTTGTGCCTCCACGATTTCCGGATTTTCAGTCCGGATAGCGCTCGAAACCACAATCGCCCTGACATCGGTGAGGTTCGCCGCCGCATGGCCGAGGAAAATCGTCGCGCCGCTATTGGCCAGACGGGCTGTAACCTCCGAAGCGTGCAAATCGGATCCGGAAACCCGGCAGCCTTTTTTCAGCAGGATATATGCGATCGCGCTCATTCCCACGCCGCCGACACCGACAAAATGGAATGAATCGATTTCATCAAACAGCAATTGAACCTTCCCCCTCAAAACTGAAACTCATTGCGTTTCACCGGACGCAAGCTGCCGCACCAACCCGGCAATTGCCGACGTTGCCTCCGGATGCGCCGCCAAAACCGCCGCTGCTGCCATCGACTGCAGTCGCCCGGGATCGCCTAGCAACCGGTCCACTGTCTCAAACAACCATTCTCCCGTCAGGTCAGCGTCCCGCACCACAATCGCCGCCCCTCTTTTTTCCAGAGCTCGGGCGTTGATCTCCTGATGATTTTCCGCAGCGTATGGATACGGAACCAAAATCGCCGGTACTCCCCGTAGGGACAATTCGGCGAGTCCGATCGCACCAGCGCGGGAAACCGCCAGAGTGGCCGCGGCCAGCGCTTTGGGCATCTCATGAACATACGGCAATACGCGAAACAAGGCAGCGGGATCGTTCGGTGCAAGACCGGCAGATTCCAATGAACGTATTATATTATTATAATCTGTTTGCCCGGTAATATGAAGTATTTGTACCGGTTTATTTTCTTTGACGCAACGCAACAGCATCGCCAATGCCGCCTGATTGACGCTGCGGGCGCCCTGGCTGCCGCCGGTGATCAAAACAACCGGTAGTACCGGGTTCAAACCGAAAAACCGACAGGCTGCCGAACGGTCTTCTGTCAGCAGATCCGGCCTCACCGGATTTCCCGTCACGACGAGCCGGGCCTTGCGCCCGGCAAAACTTGCCGCCGCTTCGGCATAGCCCAGCGCTACCACATCGACCATCCGGCCCAGAAGCTTGTTGGTGACTCCCGGTAACGCATTCTGCTCCTGAATCAGGGTTGGGATGCCCAGCCGCGCCGCCTCGGCAACCACCGGACCGCAGACATAGCCTCCGGTCCCCACGACGACATCCGGACGGAATTCGCGCAGAATCCGCCGTACCCGCCACAAACTGGCAACCAGCAAATATAGGTTTTTTACATTGCGCCAGGAAAGACGGCGCTGGAAACCATACAATTCGATTTTTTCCAGCGGATAACCTGCCCGCGGTACCAATTCAGCCTCCAGCCCATGACCGGTGCCGACAAACAGAAGGCGGGTTGCCGGGTCCTGCGCCCGCAAAGCATCCGCAATCGCCAGTGCCGGGTAAATATGACCGCCGGTGCCTCCCCCGGCTATCAGGCATTTCATCCCCGACGCTCCTCTTTGCGCACCAATTGCTTGAATATGCGGCCGCGCTGCTCATAATTGTCAAACATATCGTAGCTGGCGCAGGCCGGTGACAGCAATACCACTTGCGGCGCCAATGCCAGCCTTCGCGCCGTTTCCACCGCTTCGGCCAACGAATCGGCCTGCACGATGTTTTCCACGCCGGCCGTCTGCGCCGCCGCGGCAAAACGCGCCGCCGCTTCGCCGATCAGAATCAACTGGTCGACTTTTTGTTTCACCAGCTTCATGAACTCAGACAGATCCGTATTTTTGTCACGTCCTCCGGCAATCAGAATCACCTGTCCGGCGAAAGCTTCCAACGCCTTGATGGAGGACTCGGGATTGGTTGCTTTGGAATCGTTGAACCAACGAACCCCATCCACCGTCGCCACTGGTTCGATCCGATGCTCCACTCCGCTGAACTCCCGCAGCACCTTCGCCATCTGCGACGGCGCAACGCCGGCAAGATAGGCTGCGCTACAAGCAGCCAGCGCATTTTCCACGTTGTGATCGCCAAACAGTTTCATTTCATCAATTCGGCAGACTTGCTCCAAATCGCCCTGCCAACGTAGACAAATAGAGCCTTCAGACAAAAAGGCCCCTGTCTCCAGCTCGGTCCGGCGGCTGAAGAAAAAGGCCTGGGAACGGCAGCGCCTAGCCATGTCGCGGACTCGTGCATCATCATGGTTCAGCACCAGAAAATCCTGCGGCGTCTGGTTGGCAAAAATCTGTTCCTTGACGGCGGCATATCCGTCCAGCGAACCATGCCGGTCGAGATGATCCGGCGTCAGGTTTAGCATCACCGCGATACGTGGATGAAAAGTCCCGGCCGCTTCCAACTGAAAACTGGAGATTTCAGCGACCACATAGCCGGCCGAACTCACCCGGCCGACCGCTTGGGCCAATCCGACCCCGATGTTGCCGCCGACCACCACTTCAGCATAGCGAGTCTTGATCATTTCCCCGAGCAGGGTCGTCGTCGTCGTCTTACCATTTGTACCTGTTACCGCTACAATCGGTGCCTTGCACAAACGTCCGGCCAGCTCCACCTCGCCCCAGACCGGGATTTCGCGCTGCATCGCCGCCTGCGGCAACGCATGACGAATCGAAATTCCCGGTGAAAGGATCAGCAAATCCATGCCATCAAGCAAAGCTTGATCCTGACGGCCCAATGCCAGCGTTGCCCGGCCGGCCAAACCAGCCAGTCCCTCAGACTGCTTTAACTGTTCCCTGTCTTTCCCATCGGCCACCGTCACCGCCGCCCCGGCGGCAAGCAGTGTCTCGGCCGCAGAAATCCCACTGACTCCCGCACCGAATATCAAAACATTTTTTCCGACCAATTCCATTCTAATGAAAACCTCCAACCGCTGATGAAAATACTACCGACAATCCCAGCAGTCCGCATATCAAGCCGACCAGCCAGAATACGCCGACCACCTTCGTCTCCGACCAACCGCCCAGTTCAAAATGATGGTGCAACGGACTCATGCGGAATACTCTCCGGCCGGTTGATTTGAATGAAATCACCTGAATGATCACCGATAAGGCTTCAGCGACAAAAATCGCCCCGATCAGCGGCAAAACCAACTCGGTCCGGGTCAGCACCGCGCCGGCCGCCAATGCCCCGCCAAGCGCCAGCGAGCCGGTATCGCCCATAAAAATGCGGGCCGGATGACGGTTATAGACAAGAAAACCCAGACAGGCGCCGACAACCGCGGCAAAAAATCCAGCTACCGCCGATTGTCCCAAATAATAGGCCACCCCGGCGTATACTGCCGCAGCGGCAACCGAAGTTCCGGCCGCCAACCCGTCCAGACCGTCGGTCAGGTTGACCGCGTTGGTCGTTCCGACAATGATGAAAAAAACCAATACATGAAATAAAAAGCCTGCATCCAAGGTTTGATCAAGACCGGGAATCCATAGCTGGGTGCCCCGCCCCATAGTCTGGGTGACCAACCAGGAAAACACCAGAGCGATCATAATCTGGCCCAACAGTTTCTGTTTGGCTTTCAATCCCAGGTTGCGCTTTAATACGACCTTGATATAGTCGTCAAGAAAACCGAGGCCGCCGCAGGCAAGGGTCACAAACAGCAACAACCAGGCCTGGGCCGAGTCCCGATAGACAATCAGCACTGTTGCGCTGATGCCGGCCAGCATCATCAGTCCGCCCATCGTCGGTGTCCCGGTTTTGGCCTTATGCGCCGCCGGTCCGTCTTCGCGGACGACCTGCCCGAATTTCAATCGCCGCAACAGCGGAATAGCCAGCGGTCCTAGCAACACAACCACGCCGAAAGAACAAATCAAAGCCAACACGATTATTTCCACAAAAACTCATTCCCCCGAAAATGGCGTAAATGCTGCCAGTAATTTTTCCATCCGCATCCCGCGTGATCCTTTGATCAGCAGCGTATCCCCCGCTTGCAGCAACTTTTTCAATTCGTCGATAGCCTGCTGGTGATCCTGACAGGCGATAACCGTGGCAACGCCGTTCCGCGCCGCGGCCGCTGCCGCATGCTTTGCCATGTCCCCCACGGAGATGACGATTGACGCGCCGACCGCCGCCAGATGCACGCCAACCTTTTCATGCGCTGCCGGAGCAATCTCCCCCAGTTCCAGCATATCGCCGATTGCAGCGATTCTGCGGCCTTTGGCGATTGCCGCCAGCACCTCCACCGCCGCCGCCATCGATAACGGGCTCGCATTGTAGGTATCGTCGATCACGGTGATCTGTTCATATTGGCGGATATTCAGACGCATTTTCCCCGGTTGATACTCAGCCAGCCCTGCAACAATCCTTCCTTCCGGAAGGCCGAGCAACCGTCCGACGGCAATCGCCGCCAGCGCATTGTAAACCGTATGCAGTCCTGGCAGCGGAAGCTTGACGGCAAACCTTTTCCCATCGGCAATGCATTGGAACGACACCTGCTGCGCCGTCTGTTCAATATCGACTGCCGTCACCTCGGCGTTGTTAACCACACCGAAACCAACCACCCGGGCGCCAGTTTTCGCTTGCATCGCCGACACCAGTTCATCGTCAGCATTCAACACGGCGACGCCCGTCGGCGGCAAGGCTTCGACCAGTTCAGCCTTGGCGGCGGCGATGTTCGCCACCGTGCCCAGCCTTTCCAAATGCGTTTCGCCGACATTCGTCACCACGCCGACCGTCGGCATGGCAATCGAGGCCAGTTCGGCGATCTCGCCGCGCCCCCGCATGCCCATCTCTACGACTACCGCCTGATGCGAGGCATCCAGCCGCAACAAGGTTTGCGACAGTCCGATTTCATTATTGAAGTTGGCTTCGGTCCTCAACACATTCAGTGAGGTCGACAATACGGCGGCAATCATGTCCTTGGTCGATGTCTTGCCATTGGATCCTGTCACCGCAATCAGCGGTACCTGAAATCGGCAGCGGTGGAATCGCGCCAGGTCCTGCAATGCTCCACGGCAATCCGTCACCAGGATCGCTGGAATCGGAGCGGTCAGCGGAAGTAACCGGGACACGACGATTCCGGCCGCACCTTTGTCAATCGCCTCCGCGACATAATCGTGCCCGTCAAACCGTTCCCCCGAAAGCGCGATGTAGAGCGAACCCGGCGTCAAGGTCCGGCTGTCGGTCGATACGCCGGAAAAGGTCTGCTGTCCAGCCGACGAAACACAGCGGCCCCGGGTCGCCGTCAACACTTCCTGCAGCGTAAAGCAAGCCATCATGATTTTCCTCCTGCCAACTCCTGCACGACTTCCCGGTCATCAAAATGAATCGTCCGGTCAGCCAGAATCTGATAATTCTCGTGTCCTTTGCCCGCCACCAGGATTACATCGCCGGCTTCGGCAATTTCCATCGCCCGCTGGATCGCCTGTCGTCTGTCGGCAATGGTTTCCGTCCGTCGCTGTGCCTCGGGCGTCACAATTCCTGCCATGATCTGGCCGATGATGAACTCCGGTTCCTCAGATCGCGGATTGTCCGAGGTCACGATCACCCGGTCTGCGTAGCGCGCCGCCAGCTCACCCATGATCGGTCGTTTGGTCCGGTCCCGGTCGCCACCGCAACCGAAAACGGCGATCAATCGCCCGGACACAAACTGTTTCGCCGTACGCAATACATTTTCCAAACCATCCGGCGTATGCGCGTAATCAACAATCACGCTGAACGGCTTGTCGATTTCCACCCGCTCGAACCGGCCAGGAACCGTAGCAAAATCGGCCAGTGCCGTCTGGATGTCGTCGACGCTGATGCCTTCAGCCAGTGCCACACCGATTGCCGCCAGCAGGTTGTAGACATTGAAACGTCCGGTCAACCTGGACTGCACGGTAAAATCGCCGAACTTGCCGACAATGCGGAACCGGCACCCTTCCGGCCTGATGGTCACTTCCACCGCTTGCAGGTCGGCGGACTGTTCGATTGCGTAAGTGATGGCCTGCGCCTGCGTCTGTTCCAACATGAACCGGCCGGCCGGATCATCCAGGTTTATGATCGCATGCTTATTCTTTTTCACCGCATCTTCAGCAGCCAGCAATCGGAAAAGTTTGGCCTTGGCATCCCGATACGAAGTCAAATCACCATGAAAATCGAGATGGTCCTGCGTCATGTTGGTAAAGACAGCGGCATCGAATTCACAACCGGCCACCCTGTCCAGCGCCAGTGCGTGTGAAGAGACTTCCATCGCAACCGCCTTCATACCGCCTGCTACCATCGCCGCCAACGACGACTGCAGGTCAAGCACGTCCGGTGTAGTGTTTTTCACCGGAATCACCTGATTGCCAATCAGTGTGTGCAGGGTACCGATCACACCGCAAGACCTGCCGGCCCGGTTGAAAATATCCCGGATAATATGGGTCGTGGTGGTTTTTCCGTTGGTTCCGGTCACGCCGATCATTCTTAGCTGTTTGGCCGGTTCGCCAAAAAACCAGGGCGACAACAAAGCTAGGGCTTTGCGCACATCCGGCGTCAGCAATACTGGAACCGGCAGCGAAACCGGCAACGGCCGTTCAGCCAGAACCGCCACGGCGCCCTTCTTAACCGCAGCTTCGGCATAGTCGCGCCCATCCACGGTGGCACCGGGAATGCAAACAAACAGAGTCCCTGGTTCCACTTTGCGCGAATCGTGGGCCAGGGTCAAAATCAACGGATTATCCTGATGCGCGCCATCCCAGCCGACTTGAGGAAGCTTGCCCGCAATGTCCAGCAATGTAATGTTCATGGGAACCTCCCGCCCTATCATTCATAACGTATATTTTATCACTTTTTGCAGTAACCGCCAAATAAAGAAGCAGGTTCTCACCTGCCTCTTCACTACCTTGCATTATGCGCTTCGGCCCGGGCATTGCCAAACAGAATCGAACTTCGCGCCACCACGGTTTCCGTCGCCGACGGCTTGGTCGGTTTGGCAGCTTTCGCAACATGGTTCTCCTTGGCTACGATATACACTGCCTGCGGTTTGATCATTCCCAACTGATTGACCGCAATTTCCTGAATCCGTTGCGGCGACTTAAGCTGCGCCATCTCCAAACGCAACAACTCGTTCTGTTTTTCCACTCGGGTCAGGCAAGCCCTGGTCTGAACCAATTCATAGCCTGCCTTTACGATCGAAGAACTGCCCCAGGTTACAAACATAGCCAACAGACCCAGTACAACCGCCGAGACCACGCACTCGGTGCGCAGACAGCGTCGAGGTTTCGCCGGAGAACATCGTTCTGGCTTTTCCGGCAACAACACTTCTCTTCGTTCATGGATTCGCGGCATCGTCCTGGCCTCCCTGTCCGATTTTTTCAGCAATCCTTAACTTCGCGCTACGCGAACGGGGATTCTTTTCCACTTCTTCCTCCGAAGGCGTCATCGCCTTGCCGCATAACCTGAGCACGGCTTTGGCGTTACACATGCACACCGGCGACCGCGGCGGGCAGGTACACCGCCCAAGCAGCCCGGCAAAAACATTCTTGACGATCCGATCTTCCAGTGAATGAAAGGAAATGACACCGATCCTGCCACCGGGAACAAGGCGTTCGATCGCACTCTGCAGAGCTCCGGCCAGGATTCTCAATTCACCGTTCACTTCGATCCGAATCGCCTGAAATGTGCGTTTGGCCGGATGGGGTCCCTGTCGGCGGGCGGCTGCGGGAATGGCCGACGAGATGACCTCTACCAGCTCGGAAGTATTTGTTAGCGGTTTAAGCTTTCTGGCTTCGACGATAAATTTTGCAATTCGGCGAGCCCAGCGTTCTTCCCCATACTCGAAAATGACCCGGTTCAATTCATCTTCCGAATACTCATTGACAACCTGCAGCGCTGACAACGCTTGCGCAGGATCCATCCGCATATCCAGCGGACCTTCCTTCATATAGGAAAAACCGCGTTGCGGCAAGTCAAGTTGGTGAGAAGACACCCCCAGATCGAATACGATGCCATTGACCTGGTTGATGCCCAGACGGGTAAGCAAAACGTCAATCTCGGCAAAATTCCCCGGCACCAGACGTACCTGCGAAGCATAGCGGACTAGTTTCGTCGTTGCGGCCATCAAAGCAGCCGGGTCGCGGTCAAAGCCGACCAACATCCCCTGCGGACTCAAACGTTCCAGAATGGCCGCGGAATGGCCGCCTCCACCCAATGTACAGTCAACGTAGATGCCGTCAGGATCGGTAAAAATCCCATCAACCGTTTCATTCAGCATAACCGTTTCGTGTTGAAAATTTCCCGGCATCGTCAAATACCGAAGTCGATCAGTTGTTCAGAAAGTTGTTCCACTGTCGGACCCATCCGTTCATTGTATTTTCGCCAGGCTTCCTTATCCCATATTTCGACGCGGCTGGCCACGCCGATGACCACGACATCCTTTTCCAGTTTGGCATACTCCCTCAGGTTGGGCGGCAACAGTACCCTGCCTTGTTTATCAGCTTCCAGTTCTGCCGCTCCGGAAAATATATAACGGGAAAAAGCCCGCGCTTCGGGCTTTACCAACGAGAGTTGCTTCAGTTTCCCCTCCAGGGTGGCCCATTCTTCCATGGTATAAATGAACAAGCACTCATCAAGGCCGCGGGTTGCGATAAATGTTTCACCGAGTCCTTCACGGATCTTCGCCGGCAGAATCAATCGGCCTTTGCCGTCCAGCGTGTGCTGGTATTCTCCCATGAACACATTTATCACCTCCTCACGGTATATTTTCACCACATCACACCACAATAAACCACTTTACGTTATTATAATTCGAAAAATATAAAAAAAATCCTTCAAAAAAATGAAGGATTGAAAAAAATATTTTATGTCAGGACAAAAGTCCTACTGCGCCACATCAACGACCCGGGCGGTCAAGATCTCACGCAGTCGCTCCGGAGCCACCGGCAACGCCGAGTTCGCCGTTCCGGCGGCAGCATAGACGATATCATAATCATACAGGCTCTGATCCAGACAAATCGTAATCGATTCGTCCAGCCCAAACGGGCAGACGCCGCCCGGCTCAAAGCCGGTATGTTGTAAAACACTGTCCGCATCGGCAAAACGAACTTTTTTGGCGTTCAACTCTTTACCAAGTTTTTTTGCATTGATTTTGCGGTCGCCGCAGGCAACAACCAGCACCGGGGCTCCATCCGCCAAAAACATCAGGGTCTTGGCAATCTGCGCCACTTCTACGCCCACTGCCGCAGCAGCCAATTCAGAAGTATGCGTGCTCTCGTCAAACAGCACGATCTGTAAATCGGGATAAGGCGCCAGCGCCTGTTTTACTTTTTCCAGTGCAGCAGTCATGGTTGCCTCCTCATCAATGCTTGGCTCAATATGGATATTTTACTGCAGTAAAATCAAAAAATCCAGCAAGACAGACGATTAACGCCTATGGTATACTTTAAGCAAAAGGAGGTGTTGTCCATGGCAACCATTGAAAAAACCATGAGCATTATCGATGTGGTACAAAAATATCCACAAACGGCCGAAGTATTCATGAATTTCGGCATGGGCTGTCTGGGGTGCATCGCGGCTCGTTTTGAAAATATCGAACAAGGCGCGATGGCTCACGGAATCAATGCCGACGAACTTGTCGCCGACCTGAACAAGGCTGTCGAATAAGCTCGTAACGAACAGAGAAACAACAAACAAAAAAGCCGGCCACATCCCTTAGTATCAGCTAAGGAGCATGGTCCGGCTTTTTTATGTCCGAAATCGCGATGAGCTTGTCGTTACAGTTTGGCGCTGACCTTCTCGATGATCTTGTCTTTCGGCATAAAACCGATGAGTCTGTCAATTTCAGCGCCATCCTTGAACAGCAACATCGTTGGCAATCCTTTAATCTCGAATTTCTGGGCAAATTCCCGGTTCTCGTCTACATTGACTTTCATGACGCTGAGCTTGCCTTCCATATCAACAGCCACTTCATCCAACAACGGTAGCAGTTTTTGGCAATGACCGCACCAGTTGGCGTAAAAATCAAGCAAGACAGGAGTAGTCGATTCCAGCACCATTTTTTGAAACAGATCTTTGTTTACGGCTTCTACTTTTGCCACATCACGTTCCTCCTTCATTCCCCTATTTTCTTGTTACCACCCTAAACCAGCCGGATTGCGCAATTGCCTACAGATACGGGTCTTGCTTGCGCAGTTCGACTAAAATGCAAGCGCGATGAATCACGTCTAGCTCGGCCTGACGCGCCGTTTCAACAACCTGGTCCGCATTGGCGCCCGGTTGCAGCCAGACATGACGGATCCCCAACGCGGCGCACTCCTTGACGATTGCCTCTCCAACCTTGGGTGGCACCACAACGTTCACGGCATCCGGTTTTACCGGCAAAGCGGTTAGCGTCGGGTAACACTTATCCCCATCAATCGCCGTCAATCCGGGATTAACAGGATACACCTTATAACCGGCTTTTTTTAACATCTTATAGATTTTATAGCCGAACTTGTCCTTGTTGTCAGTCGCGCCGACAACTGCCCAGGTCTTAAAATCAAGCATTTGGTGTACCTGTTGAATCAAGTCCATAGCAAAAACCTCTATTCATTAGAATTTCTTGTTTATATTGTAGGCCGGCAAACGTTCGGGGTCAAGCGAATCCCAGTCATAAATATGGTTGACATCGTTGACCAGCCGGATAATGTTGTGGCGTTCCTCATATTCGACAATATTGACGGCCGTGTTGTCCTGTCGGAAAGACCACAGTGCGTCGAGCGGAATTCCCAGCGCCGAGCAAAGGATCGTGCGAATTGCTCCGCCGTGCGTAACTACGGCGATGCATTCACCCTGATGCTTTTGCCGCAGCGCCGCAATGCCGCGGTCAGTCCGTGCCTTCACCGCATGGAACGTTTCGCCGCCGGGGATTTCAACCTGACTCGGCGAACGGAAAAACTTTTCGATTTCCGTCGACCAGTTGGCATAAATCTGATCGTATTTCAAGCCTTCCCATGCACCGAATCCCACTTCACGAAATTCCGGCATCGTAACCACCGGCAGCGCGTGATGTTCAGCCACTTTTTCGGCGGTAACGACTGCTCGTGACAAATCGCTGCTATAGATGGCGGCGAACGGTTCCCGCCGCAGCCTTTTGGCCACACGTTCCGCCTGCTGCAACCCTTCTTCGGTCAGGGCGATGTCACTGTGGCCCTGATATTTCAGCGTTTTATTCCATAAGGTCTGTCCGTGCCGGATGAAAAAAATCGTCGTCATACTTCCTCTTCCTTACTTAATATCGCTTTTAGTCTGGCCATCAACTGCCGGTTTTCCGACGGTCGCTTTACCGCCAGACGGATGTAACGGTCTGACAATCCACTAAAGCTGGCGCAATTGCGAATCAGAATCCGGTCCGCCCACAACCGTTGCTGCAATGCAGCGGCGCTCCAGCCGGTGTTGCCGATATCCGCCAATATAAAATTTACTGAAGGGGTAAACGTCTTCACGCCGGGAATCGATTGCAGTTCTTTGTCCAGCCATTCCTTTTGCTCGGAAACCAGCCGCACTGTTTGACTACGGTAGTCCATATCCTTCAGACCTGCCACTCCGGCCGCCTGGGCCATCATATTCACATTCCAGGGATCGCGCAAAAGACCCAGTCTTCTGACCAACTTCGGCGCCGTCAGCATAAAGCCCAACCGCAGGCCTGGCACCGCCAGAAACTTTGTCAACGAATGCAGCACCGTCAGACTGTGGTAGCGGTTGATCAGCGTCCGGCAACTCTCGGCCTGTTCCGGCGGCCGAAAATCGATGAACGATTCATCGACGACCACATGCGCGCCGGCGGCATCCGCCTGGGCAAGCAAGGGTTCCAATTGCGCGCGGTTCATGATGACGCCGCTGGGGTTATTGGGATTACAGAAAAACAAGACATCATCCGGTTGCAGCGACGCACCGATAGCGGCCAGATCGGGAACGCACCCGGCATCGGCCGACAGCGGCAACCGGACAATCGGCAAGCCGGTTGCTGTAGCGGCCGCCTCGTATTCGCCGAACGTCGGCGCAGGCAATAGCACCCTGCTAGGCGACAAGGCCCGGCAAAGCAGATAAATCAGTTCCACTGCCCCGTTGCCTGTCTCGATGCACTCGCCGGGAACCTGATAGGTATCGGCAATTGCCTGTTTCAACGCTACCGCATCCGGGTCCGGGTAAGCGACAACCAAATCCATGGTTGCCAATAACGCTGCACGAACCTGCAGCGACAAGCCCAATGGATTGATGTTAGCGCTAAAATCGAGAAAATCGGTTGCCGCCAACCCACTGTCGCGGGCAGCCGCATGAATATTGCCGCCGTGATAACGCATCAACTCATCGTGCATGGCCGGGAGCCTCCACAACCGTCAATCCACCGCTGGTCAAACGGGCCTGCGTAAAATAGCGGACATCGGGGTATTGACGGCGGATTTCCTCCACACATGCCCCTATTCCCTTTGCCGCCGCATCAGCAAACATCACGCCGATCACCGTGCCGCTGTGGGCTGCATTCACGCCGATCGCACCAAACGAACGGGACAGTTCTATTATACCTTCCAGCGCCGGTTTGAACAAAATCGTCTGATTCGCCAGCGCGCTCAGCGTCGCGCCTTCGCCGATCAAGCCGCAGTCGCCGGTACGCAGACCTTCTTCCACCATCTGCAATGCATCCAGTACCTGCGGTTCCTTTGCCAGATTCAGCAATGCCAGGTCGCTGCGCTGATTGAAGTCGATCGTATCGACTTCACCGCCGACATCAAAAATCGCCAGAGAAATCACCGGTGGTTCTCCTAATGAGCGGCGCACTTTACCGCTCACGTGATCGATCAGGGTGATTCCCGGCAAAAAAATCCCGTCGGTCGGTTCAATAGCCAGGGCAATGTCACAAATCGCCTGCGGGTCGATCCGGCGACCGACCGCCAGCGCGGTTGCCAGGCAGGCGGCACTGATGTCGGCGCTGCTTGAGGCCATACCCTTGCCAAGCGGCAAGTCCGATTCAATCCTCACCTCGACGTTTTGCCAGGGCAAGCCGAGATATTCCAATGTCCGGCGCACCGCCTGCAGGGTCTTGTCGCCGGCCTGCCAATCGGTTTTCCGTTCAAACGACAACTCCACCGATACCTGCGAATATACGGTGACCGGGCAGGTAACCAAAAAATTCATGCCTGCCGCAGTACCTTGCACCAATTCACCGCAGGAGCCGGGGCAACGGACGATCGCTTTCACTAATCCACCTCGTTCATTTTATGTAAGCCGACAGGATAAATGTCAGCAACGCAATCACTTCAGCGAGTTCGGTCGCCGCTCCGTACATGTCGCCGGTCAGGCCGCCCAGCTTGCCGGACAGCCAGCTGCCGAACAGCAGCGCAAACCCGGCCGAAGCCAGCGCCGCAACTGCGGCGCAACCGGCAACCAGCGCGCTGGTAAACAACCACAAAGCCGCCAGCAACAATAACACCGTCATAATGGCGATCCATAGCGAACGGCGGCCTGCATGCAGCGAAAATGCCCTTCCCATGCCTTCTTCCCGTGCATAGGGGAACCGCAGGATCACCAGCACCATGCCGAACCTGCCGAATGCCATCATCGAAATCAGCGCCGGCGCCAAAAGCGAAGCCGGCATGTCATGAATCAACGACCATTTCCAGAGTACCAGCAGAATCATCGCAACAACGCCGAACGCACCGACCCGGCTGTCTTTCATGATTTCAAGCATTCGCTGCGGCGACCGCCCGGACAGTACTCCGTCCGCCGTATCCATCAGACCGTCACAGTGCAGACCGCCGGTGATGAAAATCCATAGTGAAACCAGCAGACTGCTCCGGACGGTAGCCGGTAGCCAGCCGCCGGTTGCCAGCGCAGCCATGGCAAGAATCGCTCCCGCCACCACGCCGACCAAAGGAAAAAAAGCCACGCTGCGGCCAAACGACTGCTCATCACAGGCTGGTTCGCGTACCAGACGGATTCGGGTCAAAAACTGCAATGCGGTGATAAATTCATTCCACATGACCGCAACCGCTCACTTTCCAAAAATTAAACCACCCACCAGCGTTGGTGGCCGAAATATCCCAGTATAGTAATCAGTCCGCAAAACAGCAACGTCACCGCATAGACCAGCTGCGCCGCCTGACCGATATGAGCGGCCCTAAGCTGTTGATGTGGCGTACCCATGGTGGCCCGCTGCGAAGCAATCCCGCCGTAATAGTTGAGTCCGCCGAGCTGGATGCCCAGCGCCCCGGCCACTCCGGCCTCGCTGATTCCGCTGTTGGGGCTGGGGTGTTTGGCTGCGTCGCGCCAAATCGCCCGCGCCGCCCCGGCCGCATCATGACCGAGCAAACCGGCGGCAATCACCACCAACAGGCCTGTTATCCTGGCGGGTATGTAATTGAATGCATCATCGACCCGGGCGGCCACCATGCCGAAATCGCCATACTTTGCATTGCGGTAGGCAATCATCGAATCCATCGTATTCACGGCCCGGTAAAGGACTGCCAGCGGCACGCCGCCCAGCCAGGCGTAAAACAACGGCGAGATAATCCCGTCGACAATGTTTTCCGCCATCGTTTCCACCGTCGCCCGGGTAATCTCCCGTTCATCGAGATTGTGCGTATCGCGGCCGACAATCATCCCGACCTGCCGCTGCGCATCGGCAACGTCGTCTGCCAGCAAGCTGCGGCGAATCTGCAGGCCGGCCTGGGCCAGACTGCGCGGCGAAATGGTGAAGGACAGCAAAATGGCTTCCATCAGCAACACGGCCGTCGGATTGAACCACACCGCCAGTTGCCGGATCAGCAGCCAACTGACGCCGTAAGCCGTCGCCAATACTACTGTAACCAGTACTGCCCCTTTAATCCGCTTTCGCCAGGCAGTATCGCCGGTCACCAGCAACAGGCCTTCCAACCAGGCAATCAGACTGCCAAGCAGGGCGACCGGATGCAGTCGGGAACGGGGATCGCCGATCAGCGTATCAAACAGCAGCGACATGGGGTAGAGCCAGGCCGGAACCATCACAGCGGCAAGCCCATCGCGCGTCGGATCGCCGCCATGTCCAGATTGGCCCGCACCAAGTCGGCCAATCGGTCATAGGCGGCCTCTTTTTGCTCGGAATACGTCGGCGATCCGCCGGTCAGTGCAGGCAGGCCCTTGCGCAGCCGCAGCGCATCAAGGATGGAGCGGCGGAAGTCGTCGTTGTCAAAAATGCCATGCAGATAAGTCCCCAGCACCAGACCGTTGTCGCTGACCACGCCGTCGACCGATTCGACCGGTTCACCGGAGCGTTGCACAATGGAAAAAGCCGGTTGCACCGGTCCGACAAACTCCGTCCGGCCCATATGGATTTCATAGCCGCGCAAGCGACCACCAGGCGGCGCAACACCGAGAAACGTCCGTCCACCGCTGGGCAACGCCTCCACTTGGTCAGTCAGCTTGTCAGCGGCAAATGTCGTCACCACAGGCAATAAGCCCAAGCCAGCCAGTTCCGGCAAATCCGATTCGGTGTGCAGCGGGTCCAGCAGTTTTTGCCCCAACATCTGATAGCCGCCGCAAATGCCAACCACCGGCGTGCCCTGTGCAGCCAGCGACTGGATTGCAGCTTCGTAGCCTTGTTCTTTCAGATACAGCAAATCCTCGGTCGTATTCTTGCTGCCCGGCAAAATAATCAGGTCTGGCTGGCCCAGCGATTCTCCCTGCCGGACATAGCGCAGCGAAACGTCCGGTTCGCGCGACAAAGCGTCAAAATCGGTGAAATTGCTGATTTTCGGCAGCCGGATCACGGCGATTTCCAACTCCCGGCCAGCCTGGTTCTTTTTGTCATCGAGCGAAACCGAGTCTTCATCATCGATGCCGATGTTTTCCAGATGCGGAATCACGCCGACCACCGGTTTGCCGGTTTTAGCCAGAATCACATCGAAAGCGGGCCGCAACAGATTGATGTCGCCACGGAATTTATTCAGGATGATCCCCTGCACCCGGTCCTGCTCCTCTGGCTCCAGCAGGCTGATCGTGCCGACCACGGAGGCAATCGCGCCGCCCCGGTCGATATCGGCGATCAGAAATACCGGCGCCTCGACCATCAGAGCAATCCGCATGTTGACGATGTCATTCGCCTTCAGGTTCACTTCGGCCGGACTGCCTGCCCCTTCGATCACCACGATGTCATAGCGCTGTTGCAGTTCATCCAGGCAATCGCCAATCACGCCAAGCAGCTTCTTGCTATAGCCGGCATGGTATTCCGACGCGGACATCACGCCGATCGGCCGACCCATGACGATGACCTGCGAACGTGAATTGCCGGTTGGCTTCAGCAATACCGGATTCATTTCCACTGCCGGCTCCAGCCCTGCCGCTTCAGCCTGGGCGACCTGCGCCCGGCCCATCTCGCCGCCGTTTGGCGTCACATAGGAATTCAGCGCCATATTCTGCGCCTTGAACGGGGTCACACGGTATCCGTCCTGTTTGAAAATCCGGCACAGCGCGGTGGTCAGGATACTTTTGCCGACATGGGAGCTGGTCCCCTGAAACATGATCGTTTTTGCCATTATTGCTTGCCTCCTATGGGAAACAGAGCTCTGCTCTTAATTTCGACCGGCAGTCCGCAAACCACCAGATATACTTCGTCGGCGGCCTGCGCCACCCGTTGGTTCACGAGTCCGGCCAAGTCGCGAAACTCCCTCGCCAGTCTGTTGTCAGGCACAATCCCGTCGCCGACTTCATTGGTGACGAAAATGACGGTCCCGCTAAAGCGGCAAGCCTCCGCAATCAATTGTTCCAATGCTGCCAGCACCTGTTCGCGACGCTGCCCGGCTGTCATCGATTCCGGCAAGGCCAACAGGCAGTTGCTGGTATAAACGGTCAAGCAGTCGAACAAGATTGCGCCGGCCTGGTCAGCCGCCTGCCGGATTGCCTGTTCTGCCGACTGCGGTGCTTCAAACGTCTTCCAGTGAGCGGGCCGCCTCTGCTGGTGCAGCTCCACCCGCTCCGCCATTTCCCGGTCCCACACTTCAGCGGTGGCGATATAGGCGACCGGCAGCGCCAGGCTGTCGACCAGCCGTTCGGCGAAACTGCTTTTGCCGCTGCGGGCCCCGCCGGTGACAAGAATGATTTTCGCCATCAGTTCGCCTCCCTGTTCCGGTTGCGATAAATACCGCAGGCATCGACAAACCGGCGGGCCGCCGCCAGATTGCCGGCAAAGTGGATGTGCAGGTATGATGCAACCAGGTTCGCCCCGGCAAAGCCGCCCGGCGCACTGAGGCCGGTCCGGTTCTTGGTGATCCGAAACGCCGGTTGGCCAGGCCGCGCGGCATCAGCCGGTTCCATGCGCGAAAAATGGAATTCGTGTCCACGCAGAGTTTCACCAGCCTGGCATAATACGCTGTCCACCAGAGCAGTCGCTTCGACATAGCCGACGTTCTGCAGCCGCTGCGCCATCAGGCAGTTTTCGTCAATCAATCCGACCATCGGGAACTGTTTGCCATGAAAATCGGTCACACTGCGGCAGAGATACATATATCCGCCGCACTCGGCTACTATTGGAACGCCTTGTCCGGCTGCGGCGCGGATAGCGTCAAGCATCGGCTGATTATCAGCCAGTTGCTGCAGAAACATCTCAGGAAATCCGCCACCGAACAACAATCCGTCCACCGCCGGCAACGCAGCGTCGCGCAGCGGACTGAACGGCGCCAGTTCGGCGCCCATTTCCTCCAGTACCCGCAAACTTTCCGGATAATAAAACGAAAAAGCTTCATCTTTGGCTACGCCGATCTTCACCTGCCGCGTAGCCGGCAACGGCGGGATTTCCGGCATGGCCAGCTCCGACGCCTTGCCTGCCAGTTCCAACAGCGCATCGATATCCAACTGACCGGCAATCGCGGCATGAATCGATTCCAAAACGGCATCGGCGTCATTTTCGGTCACCGGCAGCAATCCCAGATGGCGTTCCGGCACTTTCAGGCTCTCGGCGCGGCGAATCACGCCGAGCACTTTCACGCCGATCCGCTCCACCGCTTCCACCACCATGGCCTGATGCGAGTCGGAACCGACCTGATTCAAGATCACTCCGGCCAACGTGAGAGATGGATCATATTGCTTGAATCCGAGCACGACCGCCGCCACGCTCTCGCCGGCAGAACGGGCGTTCACGACCAAAACCACCGGCGCCGAAAGCAAGCGGGCCACCGACGCGGTACTGGCCACGCCGCCGCGTCCGCCATCGAACAGGCCCATTACGCCTTCCACCACGGCAATGTCCATGCCGCGAGAAGTCGCGGCAAACATCGACAGCAGTCTTTCCTGCGGCATCAGCCAACTGTCCAGATTGTGGCAGGGACGACCGGAGGCCAGCGCATGATAGCCGGGATCGATATAATCCGGCCCGACCTTGTAGGACTGGACATTCAGGCCGCGCCGACGCAACGCCGAAAGCAGTCCGCTGACAATCGTCGTTTTCCCAACGCCGCTTTGCGTCCCGGCGATTACCAACCGGGGAATCCTTACCCTGTCAGTCAATACTCCACGCCCCATCTGCCGAAAATTCCCTG
>CAZOJA010000006.1:0-35122 GCA_964579955.1 uncultured Veillonellaceae bacterium
AGTTGGATCACGATGCCACCGGCCGCTTCTTGTCCGGATTTGGTCAGCACGCCACGGCGAAAGTCCGGTGGTGCAATTGTCCGCAACGACAAAAATATCGTACAGACGGTCCGGGTAATCCAAAATATGAAAATTTTCGACCAGTTGACCGATTACATTTTCTTCATTATGGGCGGCAACCAAAATGGCAAAGCTTTTTTCCGGCCGGGAATCAGCCTTGGGTGTGGATTTGAACAGCCCAAAAAAGGACAAAAAGAAATAATACAACGTAAAGAATACAACAATCAGTTGTACCGGGATCATAATCAGATCCAGCGGAAAATTCAACGACAAATGCATGGTACGTCCTTTCCGGCTATTTTATTATTGCGCGAAACAAACCGTTGACAAGGCCAAACAACGTGAAGGCAAAGAAAGGCGCGAACAGCCAGCTGTTCGGTTGCACAAACAACAAGGCGCCCACAATGACCAGCGTGACTACTACCGGCGCCGGATTGATCTTTTCCCCATGCCCCTTGAATTCAGGATATTTGATCTTGCTGACCATCAGGTAGCCGACAACAGCGACAAACGTCAGGACCACCCAGGCAGGAAGCTGCAGATTGGCCGTCAGCAAAGTTGCGACCACAGCGCCGCCGGCCGGACTGGGCAACCCCATGAAGTAACCTTTCACCGTGGAAACATTGACATTGAACCTAGCCAACCGGAACGCCACGCAACAGGCGAAGAAAGCGGCAACCGCCGCGCCGAGCCAGCCAAAATCCTTGAGAACATACACATACGCCATCACTGCCGGCGCTACGCCAAAAGACCCCGCATCGCAAAGCGAGTCCAATTCTTTGCCGAACTCGCCGCTGACGCCAAAATATCGGGCAGCCCGACCATCCAGACTATCGGCGACCAGCGCCAACACGACACAATACGCAGCCAGATTGAACTCCCCCTGGAAAACGTTCAGGATGGCAAACACGCCAAACACCAGGTTAAGCGAGGTCAATGCATTAGGTATCCAGGTCTTCATCACGATGGAATCCTCCCTATTACGGTTAGGCCGGCTTGCACCCGTTGACCTTTACTGACCAGAATTTCGACATTTTTCGGTACCACGACTTCGGTGCAGGAACCGAACTTGATCATGCCGTACAATTGCCCCTGGCTGAGGTCGGTCCCCAGCGTGACCCAGGACACGATTCGCCGTGCCAGAATCCCGGCGATTTGCGTCACCAATATCCGACACTGCGGCGATTCGATGCCAATGGCATGCCGCTCGTTCTCCCAGGCGGCAATCGCTTTGTAAGCCGGACGGAACCGGCCGCAGATATATTGCTGGAATTTGATCGTGCCGGCAATCGGGCTGCGGTTGACATGCACATCGAACGGGGACAGGAAGATGGTCACCTTGGTGCCGACTTCGCCCAGATACTCGTCTTCCTGCACTTCCACAATGCTCATGACTTTGCCGTCCGCTGGAGACAATAGCAGCGCGGGGTCGTAAACGATCCGTCGTGAGGGATTGCGGAAAAAATATAGGAAGAAACAACAAACGATGGCCGGCAGAATCGCCCAATAGACATTAATCACAATGGCAGTGAGCGCAGTGACACATAGCGCGATACCGATAAACGGGAAACCGTCCTTCACGATCGGGAAACCTGACATCTATTCGCCCCCAAGCTTCATCTCTCCGATAAACAACAGAACAAAAGCAAGTGTGGCCACTTGCTTCTATCAATTTCTACCCCATTATAAACCATTTCTCAGCGGCTTGTCCATGCAGCCAGCAGAACCCGGGCCACAAATCGGGGCAAGGCCAGCATACGGAGAATCCGGCGGGGTTGCCGCAGTAAGCGGTAGGACCATTCCAGACCGGCACGCTGCATCCAGAGCGGGGCACGCTTCACTTTCCCCGCCATCACGTCGAACGTGCCACCGACGCCGATCATCACCGGAACCTGAAGCTCATTCCGATATTGATTCAGCCACTTTTCCTGTTTGGGAACGCCAAGCGCACAAAGCAGGATATCGGCCTGCGATTCCCGGATCAGGCGACGGATTGCACTATCGTCGCAATCGAAGAAACCATCATGGATTCCCACCGTCGTCAATCCGGGGTATTTTTCCGCCGCCCTGGCCGCCGCTTCCTCCGCCACGCCTGGCGCAGCCCCCAGCCAAAAGATGCGATATCCGGTCTGCGCGGCATGCTTGAGCAACTGCTGCGTCAAATCAAAGCCGGCAACCCGCTCCGGCACGCCGCGATCCAGCCGCCGCGCAGCCCAGACCACTCCGGCGCCATCTGCCAGAACCAATTCGGCTGCATTCAGAATCGAAAACAGTTCCGGGTCCTGTTGGGCCAGCATGACCATTTCCGCATTGGCGGTCGCAACCAGTGACGGGGTCCTTGTCCGGATAAACCCGTCCACGATCGCCACCGCCTGCGGCATGGTCACGCTATCGATCCCCACGCCCAATACATTGACGAGTTTTCGTGTCACAAACATAACCCCGGTTTACAGGCTGTAATTGGGCGATTCTTTGGTAATCGTGACATCATGGGGATGGCTTTCCTTCAATCCAGCCGAAGTCACCCGGATAAAACGGGTCTTGTTCATCAGCTCATCGATATTCTTTACGCCGCAATAGCCCATGCCGGCACGCAAACCGCCCAGCAGCTGGAATACCGTATCGGCCACGGCGCCTTTGAACGGAACGCGGCCTTCGATACCTTCCGGCACCAGTTTATCGGCGTTCTCCTGGAAGTAGCGGTCCTTGCTGCCCTCGGCCATCGCGCCGAGCGAACCCATGCCGCGATATTCCTTGTAACTGCGCCCCTGAAAAATAACGGTCTCGCCTGGGCTTTCCTCGGTGCCTGCCAACAGGCTGCCGATCATCACCACATTGCCGCCAGCCGCGATCGCCTTGGCGACATCGCCCGAGTATTTGATCCCGCCGTCGGCAATCACCGGCACACCGAACGGCTTGGCTGCCTGGGCGCAATTGTAGATTGCAGAAACCTGCGGCACACCGATGCCGGCCACCACACGGGTCGTACAGATGGAGCCCGGACCCATGCCGACCTTCACCGCGTCCGCACCTGCTTCGATCAGCGCCGTGGTTGCGCTGGCCGTGGCAATATTTCCTGCGATCAGTTCGATTTGCGGATACATAGATTTAATTTTTTTCACGGCGTCCAGCACCCCGCGCGAGTGTCCATGCGCCGTATCCACGACGATGATGTCGACCTTGGCAGCGACCAGAGCGGCCAGACGGTCCATCAGGTCCGCACCGACTCCCACCGCGGCGGCGGCCAATAGCCGACCTTTGCCATCTTTGGCGGAATTAGGGTATTTTTGTCCCTTTTCAATATCTTTAATCGTGATCAGGCCTTTAAGGTTTCCGTCCGCATCAATCAACGGCAATTTTTCGATCCGATGCTTGCCGAGGATCTTTTTCGCCTCTTCCAACGAAGTCCCCACCGGTGCGGTGATTAGGTGCTCGTGCGTCATGCAGTCGCTGATCCTTTGACTCAGGTCTGTCTCGAACCGCAAATCGCGGTTCGTAATGATGCCGACCAGTTTGCCCTGTTCGGTGATCGGTACGCCGGAAATCCGATAGCGCTCCATCAGGTCATGTGCATCCTGCAGACTGTTGTGCGGCGCCAAAAAGATCGGGTCGACGATGATCCCGTGCTCGGATCGCTTCACCTTGTCGACTTCGTCCGCCTGTCGCTCGATCGACATATTCTTGTGAATGATGCCCAAGCCGCCTTCACGGGCCATCGCGATCGCCATGCGGGCCTCCGTCACCGTATCCATACCGGAACTGATGATGGGGATGTTCAGTCGAATATTGCGTGTCAAGGATGTGGAAACGTCGACATCCTTGGGTAACACTTCCGAATAATCAGGTAGCAACAATACGTCATCAAACGTAAGAGCGTCCGGGCCAAATTTTTCATGATCCAGCATGAGGCCAACCCCCTTCCAATTATTTTTACTAGTATACCACAAGAGAAATTCAGCTTCCATAGGCAAAATAATTGGATTTTCACGTATTTACACTTCGTTCGTAAAACGAGCGATATGCCGGAATTTATGTTAAAATATCGATGTGTACGCCGCTTGAAGGCATACACTTATTTACCGACACAACCCAAGGAGGTGCTGCCTGCCAGTTGAAACGGTGGTATTCTTATCTTGCAGAAAACAACAGGAGGCATAAGATGAAGAAAAGCATCATTAGTACCAGTATGTTGTCGACTTTGTTGGTAACTATTATTTTCACCGTACTATTTTTGGGACAGGTTGCGAACGCCCAGGCCAGCTCCTCCGGCAGTTCACGGTTGGACGCCATCCTTGAAAGAGGGTCCATATTGGTTGGCACTACAGGGGATTACAAGCCATTTTCCATTTATGACAAAGCCACCGGCGATTTTATCGGCTACGACATCGATGCAGCGAAAATGCTGGGCGAAGCGCTGGGCGTAAAAGTCGTTTTCATCCAGACATCCTGGCCAACCTTGATGAGAGATCTGCTGGATGACAAATTCGACATCGCCATGTCGGGAATTACCCGCACTTATGCAAGACAAAAGCAGGCTCATTTCTCGCACGGCTACTTTCCGTTCGGCAAGTCTCCTTTGATCAGGGCCCAGGACAAAGCAAAGTATACGAGTCTGGAAGCGATCGATCAACCGGGAGTGCGAATCGGCGTGAACCCCGGCGGCACCAACGAGCGCTTCGTCAAAGCCAACATTAGCAAAGCCACGATCATCGTCCACGCAAAAAATGCCGAAATTCCCGGCATGGTGGCAGAAGGAAAATTTGATGTGATGATCACCGACAGCCCCGAAGCGATTCGCTACGCGAAAGACGATGCGAGACTCTATGCGGCTATGCTGGATAAGACGTTTACCAAAAATCAGTTTGGCATTATGATGCAGCGTGGCGACCAAGTATTCGCCAACTTCATCAACATGTGGATGGAAGAAATGAAGCTTCAGGGCGAATTCGACAAGCTATACGAAAAATATATGAAATAATTAACTGTTCGTAGAGCCCTTCAGCCCTCAACATTTCCACCCGGAAATGTTGAGGGCTGTTTCGCAACTATTAAAAATTGGGATTGTTTTTTGGTGGACACCCTGAATAGTTTTCTTTACCAAACTAATAATCCAGTTCAAACCATTGAGGACATGTAACATTGACAACAATACAAATTTCATGCTAGGTTAACTTATCGTTTCATGGAGGCCGCTATGAAATCATCAATCGACAGACATATCGCTATTATCGGTGTTCCCCTCGATCTAGGCGCCGGGCGCCGCGGCGTCGATATGGGACCAAGTGCGATCCGATACGCGGATATCTTGCAGCGACTGAAAGATTTGGGCTGCCAAGTCCACGACACCGGCGACATTCCCGTCAATCGCGACGCAGTACGTCATTTGCCAGGTATTCGCATGCATTTTCTGGAGGAAATCGAGCGGGTCAATCTCGCTCTCTGCCAAAGAGTGGCCGAGCAATTGGATTTGGGACGATTCCCCTTAATTCTTGGCGGCGACCACAGCATTGCCATTGGCGCTCTGGCTGGAATCCGCCAGCGCACAAAAAAACTGGGCGTCGTTTGGTTCGACGCCCACGGAGATATCAATACACCGGAAACAAGCCCTTCCGGTAATATTCACGGTATGCCTGTTGCCATCAGTCTCGGCCTGGGACACGAGCGGCTGACTGCAATTGGAGGGCCGGGCACCAGGGTAGACGCCAAAAATTTTGTCCAAATCGGGATTCGCGACCTCGATCCAGACGAAAGAAAGCACTTGCGCGAACTGGGAGTTACTGTGTTTACCATGCACGAAATCGATCGTCTTGGCATGTCCAAAGTCATGGAGCAAGCGATCCGTATCGCAAACGACGGCACCGACAGCGTTCATGTCAGTTTCGATATGGATGTAATGGACCCGCTGCACGCCCCTGGCGTCGGGACACCTGTTGTCGGCGGCATCACTTACCGGGAAAGCCATCTGGCAATGGAAATGCTCTCTGCTGCTAACATTGTCGGCAGCGCTGAGTTCGTCGAAGTCAATACCGTTCTCGATCACGGCAACCAAACCGCCAAAGTTGCGGTCGCCTTAATCGGCTCCCTACTCGGCGAAAAACTATTATAATTATTTGCAGAATCTACTTGAAAAGAGACCCAAACGGGTCTCTTTTTGCAGCTCTTATCGCACTTCACCGGCAAAGCTTTTAGCAGCGTTTGCAAATAAAGCATTGGCGCTGGTGACCAGAATGGTCAGGCCCTGATCCAGATACTCCTGCGCCGTTTCTCCCGGGCGCACCACCGTTCCGATCGGCTTTCCCGCAGCGAGCCCGGTTTCGACGAACCGCCGGGTCGCTTCCAGCACTTTCGGGTGTTTGCCTTGTCCCGGTACACCCAGCGACTGGGAAAGATCGCCTGTCCCCAGGATCGCTCCATCCAGCCCCGGAGTCGCAAGGATTTCAGCCAGATTCTCAATCGCTTCTGCCGTTTCGATGATCGCCAGTACAACTGTGGACTGATTGGCAATCTTCACGTACTCGGATAACGACTCAGTCATGCCGAAATCGGATGCCCGCACCGTGTTCAGGCCGCGCATCCCTTCCGGGTAATATTTCACTGCCCGAACTGCCCGCTCGGCCTCAACCCGCGTCGATACGCCCGGCAGAATGATGCCTGTCGATCCGATGTCCATGTAGCGCAGGATCGTATCCGCCGCCGAATTGGGAACCCTCACCAATGCAGCGGTCTGGCGCAGCTGGGCCGCTCGCACCAGTTCCTCGCAGTCTCGCGGCGCAATAGCACTATGCTCGGCATCCAAAAATACAAAGTCAAAACCAGCCAGCCCGCAGATTTCAACCAAAGACGGCAAACAACCCTGGATCATGCAACCCGAAACCGGCAACCGCTGCGCCAGCTTTTGTCTCAATGAATGAATCAGCATCATACCCTCCCTCTTGATGACTCTAACTAATTATACGCCGATATCTTACTGGAAAAAATGCCATTTCTGCTCCTGTCTTTACAAAATCTTAACTCTATCCGCAAGGTTTCTTGCCATCGCTGTCGAATCTTTATTTTAAAACATTACTGGGAGGCCGATGCATTTGGGCAAGAAATCGACGCCGAAACTGTTCGCGATCATCCATATCGGCTCCGAACAAGTCACTTTGCAAATCAGCGAATTCACTTCATTGAACGACCTGCGCGTGATCGAAAAAACTTCGCGCGAAGTGTTTCTCGGCGAAGAAACCTTCAAAACAGGCCGGATCAGCTTTACCACCTCGGGGCAGCTCTGCTCGCTGCTGCGCGGATACAAACGCCTGTTAAGCGAATATGGCGTGAAGGACTACCGGGTCATCGCCACGACTGCATTGCGGGAAGCGGAAAACCAGCACTATGTCGTCGACCAAGTGCGCACCCGTACCGGTTTTGATCTGGAAGTCGTCGACATGTTGCAGGAGATCTACTTCAAATATGTCGCCCTCTATCACACGATCCGCAAACATCAGGTCGAACGGCCCGGCGAGGCCCTGCTGTTCGTCGACATCTCTTCCGGCGGACTTGGTTTCACCTTATTAAAGGATGGAATCATCCATTACCAGCAGAATGTGCATATCGGCGCTCTGCGAATCAAGGAAAGTTTCGACAAGAACCAGCGTGAGTCGATTCATTTTCACCAAGCCTTGTCCGAGTATATTTACAGTTCGATCGAAAACGTACAAAGCGAATTGTCGCAGCACAAGATCAAATATATCGTCACTTCCGGCAACGAAAACCATCTGTTGTTGCAGATGCTCGGCCGCACCGCCACCGATGCGCTGGCCGTGGTCGGCCGTAATGAATTTCATGCCCTATATGAAAAAGTTTCCGCCCTCAATCTACCGCAACTGATGAAAACGTTCCGTCTGGGTGAAAACAAAGCGGAAATGGCACTGCCTACGATCGTGTTGTACAATCAGATCCTGTCGATCACCAACGCGCCGGAAATCATCTTTCCCGATGCCCAACTGGTCGATGGCGTCACAGTATTGCATGCCGCCGAAAAAACCGAGGATCCGTTCATCGCACTGATGGAAGCGCAAATTCTGTCGCTGGCCCGTAATCTGGGCGCCAAATATCGCTATGAAATCGATCATTCGGGTGCGGTCGAAACCTTTTCACTCAAGTTGTTCGACGCGATGGTCCCTTTGCACGGCCTGCCGTCCCGCGACCGTTTCCTGTTGCAGGTCGCCGCGATCCTGCACGACATTGGAAAATACGTCAATTTACGTCGTCATTACTTCTTCTCGTATCGCCTGATCTTGTCTTCCGATATCATCGGCTTTACAGAAAGGGAAAAAGAGGTCATCGCCAACATCGCCCATTATCATTCGAAAGGAACCCCCTCCGACGCGGACGGCAATTTCGCCAAACTCAACCGGGAAGAAAAGGTCAAGGTCGCCAAATTGGCGTCGTTGATCCGGTTGGCCGACTCGATCGACCGCAGCCACCGGCAGAAATGCGGCGATTGCCTGATTCGCCTGCAGGGAGACACGTTGGAGGTCATCGTGACGCCGCTGGACAATTTTTCCCTGGAACAGTGGACATTCGAAGACAAAGCCGATTTTTTCGAGCATGTCAATGGCGTGCGACCCGTCCTTATCCAACATGCAGGAGGCAATTATGGAATTTGACAAACCGGAATATTATCTGAACCGGGAACTCAGCTGGCTGAAATTCAACGAACGTGTGCTGGAGGAAGCGGCCGTCCGTGAAAACCCCCTGTTGGAACGCCTACGCTTTATCGCCATTGCCAGTTCGAACCTGGATGAATTTTTCATGGTCCGGGTCGGAACGCTGAAGAACCAGATCGACGATGCCCGCGACTGGGTCGACCCGGCCGGACTGTCACCTGCCCAACAACTGTCCGCCACCGCCAAAGCCGTGCACAAACTGGTAAAGCAGCAGTATCGTCTGCTGAAAGATGTCATTCAGGAAATGGAGCGCGAACAACTGCCGTTCAGTCAACCGGAGGAACTGCCGGTTTTTGCAGCCGACTGGCTGCGCAAATACTTTGACAACATGATTTCACCGGTTCTCACGCCGCTAGCGGTCGATGCCAGCCACCCGTTCCCTTTTCTCTCCAACCGCAGCCTCAATCTCGGCCTGACACTGCTGGACAAAGACGGCGAGGTCAGCATCGCGGTGATTCAGGTCCCTGGCGTGCTGCCGCGGATTCTGGAAGTTCCATGCGAAAAACGCAAACGTTGCTTCGTGTTTCTGGAAGATGTGATCCGGCTATATTGCAGACAACTGTTCCACGGTTATCGGATCAAAAATATCGTTCCGTTCCGGATAACCCGCAATGCAGATTTTCTGATCGATGAAGAGGAAGCCGACGACCTGCTGGAGGAAGTGCAGCGTTCGCTGCGCCAACGCAAGCGGGGTCGCGCCGTTCGCCTGGAAATCGCCCGCGAGGACAACAAAGCCATTCGCCGTTTCCTGATCGATGAGCTGCGGATCGAAGAGGACGATCTCTATGAGATTTCCGGCCCGCTCGACCTGACCTGTTTTGCCAAATTCGCCGAGATCCCCGGATTCGACCACTTGCGCCAGACGCCGATCCAGCCGCAATGGCCGCAGGATTTGCCGCCAGGCGACAATTTGTTCGAAGCAATCCGAGAAAAGGACATCCTGCTCCATCACCCTTACGAATCTTTCCTGCCGGTACTCAACTTTGTCCGCACTGCGGCGGAAGACCCGCAGGTGCTGGCGATCAAGCAAACGTTGTATCGTGTCAGCGGCAATTCGCCCCTGATCCGCGCATTGGCCCAGGCAGCGGAAAATGGCAAGCAAGTGACGGTCGTCGTTGAGATCATGGCCCGGTTTGATGAGGAAAATAACATCCAATGGGCCCGTCGTCTCGAAGAAGCCGGCTGTCATGTCATCTACGGACTGGTCGGCCTGAAGACCCACGCCAAGATGTGCCTGGTGGTCCGACGTGAGGACGGCGGCATCCGGCGTTATGTGCACATGAGCACAGGCAATTACAATGACTCCACCGCCCGCGTCTATACCGACCTCGGCCTGTTCACCGCCAATGACCAGTTTGGCGCGGACGCTTCCGGATTCTTCAACGTGTTGACCGGATACTCCGATCCGCCGGTATGGAACAAGATCGCCGTGGCTCCGCTGGGACTGCGTGATAAAATCCTGGAGCATATCCGCCAGGAAATCGCTTTTGCCAAAGCCGGCAAACCGGCACGAATCATCGCCAAGATGAATTCACTGGTGGACAAGGAAATCATCGCCGCCCTTTACGAAGCTTCTACGGCCGGCGTAACCATCGATCTGATCATCCGGGGCATCTGCACGTTGCGGCCCGGGCTTGCCGGAGTAAGTAGCCGGATTACGGTGCGCAGCATCGTCGGCCGGTTTCTCGAGCACAGCCGGATCCTTTATTTCAGCGGCGGCGGCGAAGAAAAGTTCTATCTGTCCAGCGCCGACTGGATGCCACGCAATCTCAACAACCGCGTGGAAATCCTGTTCCCTATCGAATCTCCTACACATCGCAGGCGAATCTTCGAGTTATTGGAGCTGCTGTTGTCTGACAACCAGAAATCACATGAAATGAAATCGAACGGCGTCTACCGGCATCGAAAATTCAGCGGCAAATTGAAGATCCACGCACAAAACGAACTGCTGCGCCAATCGAAAGAAAGCGCCGTCAAGCTGGCGCCGCCAGTTTGGCAAGCACAGCCTGCCATCCCAAGCATTGAAAAGTAATGGAGGAAATCGCATGGAACTGATCTTGATGCGTCATGGCAAAGCGGAACCCCGCTCCGATGCCAAACCCGACCTCGAACGGGAGTTGACTTCGATCGGCCGCAAAAAAATAAAACAGGCGGCCCGTGGACTCGCCGGTTCACTGTACAAAGGACGCGATGTGCAAATTTGGACCAGCCCCGCGGTACGGACAATGCAGACCGCCGAATTGCTGCGGCAGGCCTTCGGTAAGAAATGCAAACTGCATGTCGCCGATGCGATCCTTGAGGGCAAACTGGCCGAGCTGCAAACGGAATGGATAAAATCTCCCAGTCCCGACGTGGTGATTGTTGTCGGTCATGAACCGAGCATGAGCGAGTGGACGGAAAAACTCAGCGGCGCCGCCCTGTTGTTTCGCCCCGGCAGCGCCGCATCAATCCAGTTAGCCGAGCCAGAACATACGATCGGTTCACTCGGCTGGTTCATGCGGGTCGGTGTGATGGCGACCCTTGTCCCGCTTGCCGCTTCGCAGCGAAGCCAGCGTTCTTAACCGATTCTTTGAAGCCTTCCGCAATTCGTCCTTGGTTTTGATCAACAAAAACATTTGTTCTGTTACCTGGCGATTGCGCCAGCAAAGGAACAGCTCTTTTTCCAGCATGAATTTTTCATCTGTCCCGCCTGCATCGACTTGATCGAGCAGGCTTTTGATCTGATAAGCATCATGAATTTTTCCGATGACAGTCTGCACCCGTCGCAGGGAAAGTAAAAAATCCTCATCGCCATATTGCGGAATCGGTGCCAGCGCTTCTTGAAAATAACGGACCCGCTTGACCTTGATCCGCAGTTTGTGCAATTTTTTCATACCGCTGGCCGCATCTACCGACTCCAGATCTTCACGCAGTTGTTTGGTGGCCTGAAGCAGGGTCTTGCGGACGAAACCGTCGACCGATGCATCCGTTTCCTCATTTTCGAGCGATTCCTGTTCGCGATACAACCAGGCCTGCAGCTCAAAGATCATTTGAGTCAGTTCGCCGCGCGACAATCGATGTAACACATCTTCCGCCAAAAAGTCGCGGCGCTCCGTCAGAATTTGTCGCCACAGCGGCGATGCCGAAACTACCGGGCCAAACCGGTCGATGAAACCGTTCCAGGCTTTATTCAGCACATCCAGATCGCGGATGGCACCCAGCAATGCGCCCCATTGCCGGAGCCGATCGCTGTGCAGCTGCCATGACTCCTTCTTCAGTTTCGGCTGGAAAAACTGCAACAACGAACGCAGACGGCGGCACTGGATTCGTAGCGCCCTCACCATTTCCGGTGCTGCTCCCTGCTCAAGGAAGGCATTCTGCAAAACAAACAGTTCACCGATACAACAATCCGCCAGACTGGTCAATGTGGCTGGGCAAGCAGACTCCGTCTGCTGCTGCGGCAACAGGATCGGCTGCTGCCCGTCCTGCAGCAATTTCAGACCGCGCGCATATTTGCTCAGCGGTTCCGGTGACAAATGCCAGCGGGCCGATATCCAGGCGGCCAGTTCCAACAGCTGGCTGACTTCGCCTTGTTTCAGCTCCAATTCCAGCTCGCAAATCGGCGTACCGCCGAGTCCGCCCCAGATGGTACCCCGGTCCAGTGCCAGCTCCACCTCCGAACCGCCGCTGGTATGCAGCAATAGGGTGGTACGGACAAAACTGGTCGTAAACAGTACCTGCAGCTTTTCCTGACCGATCGCCTGTTTCAAGCGGTCGCCCGCATGCGTTCCGGCAAAAGCGAGCTGTGCGACATCCGGACCTTTGACCGGTTCGTTCCATTCTTCACGGTTGACCAACCCGCCGCCGCCGCTACGGTCGCTTTTCATGGTCGCCACCCACTCCTGGCCTTCACGGCGAACCCGATAAGCGATCCCCTGCCGTTGCAGGGAAAAGCTGGCCGTATCATAATACAGCGCTTCAAAATTTCGCGTTTGGGCGACAGTTCCCTGCGTCCGTTCCAACAACTGCGGATCATTCAGGATGACATCAAACAGACGGAGGTCTGAAACAGCCAGTTTGATTTCGCGTTCCGAATTGCCGACCATGTGCGTACCCTCCCGAAACTTCAGGGGACCGAATCCGGTCCCCTGCCTGTGAATTACTCCTTGCCCAGCAAACCGGGCGGGAACCCGACTTCTTTCCAGACCTGGTTGGCCTGAATTTGCTCTACGGCTCCTACACGGCGGCGCAACTTCTGTTTGAGCTCGGCCAGGCTGCTGAACAATAACCGTTGTTGCGGCGAATTGACCTGTCTTGCCGCCTGATGGTAGTACTGAGACATCTTGTCCAACATCGCATAAACGCTCCAGAGTACGGCGATATCGATGGCCAGGGGATCCGCTGCCGGCTGGAACCGCGAAATGATTGCCGTCCACTCCGCATCACTGCCAATCAGGATGGTAGCATCGATTTCCACTTCACAGCCGGCATTCTCATTACCGGCGACTTGCGCCAAAAGTCGGCCAAACGCCTGCTGTGAACAGTTGACCTGCGCCAGAAGCGCTGCCAGTTCCACCGAACAATCACTAGCGAGTTCCTGCACTTTCACGGCGATGGCCCGCTCCATCGCCGCAGCAAAACCGACCGCCTTCAACATTACATATCCGAACGCAGTTTGCCGGCTTTGCCGAGATTCGTGGTCGGCATTTCCCGAATGATCACTGTGACGACTTCCGGCGTGCAATTGGCCGTTTCAACGATTGCCTCCGTAACTTTTGCCACCATGGCCCGTTTTTGTTCGACTGAACGGCCTTCCAACATGTCGATTTGTACGATTGGCATTTGATTTCCTCCTTTAATAATGGGCTCGCAAAGGGTGTTTACAATGGTAACTATTCTGCACGAAATACACATATCCCTTCAGCCGGCGAACATTATGCCGAAAAACCTTTCAAAGCGTTCTTTCAGTATTGGCATTAATGTCTCGGCATCAATAGGGTTCTGCATATATAGAAAGCCTGCCTGTCTGGCTTCGTCCAAAATTGCCGCGTCATCAGCCAGGCTGGCCATCTTCATCTCAGGCAGACCATGCTGGCGATAGCCGAGAAACTGGCCCGGCCCACGCAACAGCAAGTCCCGCTCGGCCACGACAAATCCATCGGTTGTCTCGGCCAGCACCTGCAACCGTTCCGGCACGGACGACGCCGGACCGTCATGCAGCAGCACGCAGTAAGAACGTTCGCTGCCGCGGCCCACCCTGCCCCGCAACTGATGCAACTGCGCCAGGCCGAACCGGTCGGCATCCTCGACAATCATCATCGTCGCATTCGGCACATTGATTCCCACTTCGATGACTGTCGTGGAAACCAGTACCGACAGCTCGCCCTGAACAAACCGACTCATCACGGCTTCTTTTTCTTCGGAACTCATCCGGCCATGCAGCAGCCCGCAGGCGATCCCCTGCAACACGCTCGCCGTCAGTTCGCCAAAAATTGTTGTCGCGGACTGCGCCTCGGTGCGGTCCGAATCTTCAATCAGCGGGCAGACCACATAGCCTTGTCGCCCCGCCGCCACTTGCTCGAGCAAAAACCGGTATACCTTTTCCCGCGCCGCTTCGGCTGAACGCACGGCAGTAACGACCGGTTTACGTCCGGGAGGCAACTGGCGGATGGCCGAAATGTCCAGGTCGCCGTAAAGTGTCAACGCCATGGTTCGCGGAATTGGCGTGGCCGACATCACCAGTGTGTGCGGTGCATCGCCTTTTGCCTGCAGATGGGCCCGCTGGGCGACACCGAAGCGATGCTGTTCATCGACCACCGCCAGGCCAATCCGGCAAAACTGCACATCCGGTTGCAACAAGGCCTGGGTCCCGATTACCAGGTCGACAGCACCGGATTGGATCTGCGACAGCAGTTCCGTGCGCTTTTTGCCTTTGACCCGTCCGGTCAGCAAGGCGCATCGAATGCCCAGATCGCCCAAAAGGTCGCTGCAGCTCAAAAAATGCTGTTCAGCCAGAATTTCAGTAGGAGCCATCAAAGCTCCCTGCTGCTTGTTCTCCACCGTTTTGGTCAGGGCTAACAGCGCCACCACCGTTTTGCCGGAACCGACATCTCCCTGCAACAGTCGGTGCATCGGTCGGCTGCGTTCCATATCCGCGCGGATTTCACCATAAGCTTTTTCCTGATCATCGGTCAACGCAAACGGCAAGCATTGGCGCAAACGATCAACCAGTTCGCCATCGGCGGCATGAACAAAACTGTTGCGTTCTTCTACCCGTTGCCGCCGCAAAAAGGCCAATGCGCACTGCAGCATAAACAGTTCTTCAAACACGATGCGACGTTTGGCCTGCTGCATTGCCGACCAATCCGAAGGAAAATGGATTTCCCGCAGCGCCTGATGCCGCGCCACCAACTGTTGGCTTTGCACCAGCGACAGTGGCAGAGATTCCCGCCTGGCAATCGGCTGTTCAATCGCTTCGGCGATCAATCGGCGCAGACTGCGCGACCCGAGTCCCTGCGTCAAAGGGTAAACCGGCACGATCCGCGCCGTGTTCAGGGCATCAAGGTCCTCGGCCAGATCGACCTCGGGACTCTCAATCTGCATGATGTCGCGAAATTTCGCCGCCTTGCCGCAAATGACCAATCTGGCGCCGCTCTTCCAGGTTTTTGCCCGATACGGTTGATTGAACCAGACCAGAACGGCCCGCCCCGTTTCATCCGCCACCCAGACCCGGGCCAACGATTTGCCCCGGACCCGTTGGACTTCACCGCGCTCCACCACCGCCGAAAACGTGGCGACCTGTCCCGCCGCGATCTCCCGGATCAACCTCAGCTGCGAACGGTCTTCGTAGCGGCGGGGAAAATGCTCGAGCAAATCGCCGACGGTGGCGATGCCAAGCCGCGACAAATGCCGGCTGACTACCGCACCGACCCCCTTCAGGGTTGTGACCGCTGGATCCTTGATCATGCTGTGAATGCTTTCCTTTCCTGCCACCGGTTCTCTGGCCCGGCCGATGCTAATATATATTCGACATCATGCGGCAAATGCCTTGCTTTTTGCGGCTTGACTGTGTTAGAATAATTTTGCTGTTCTAATCGATGATTATGAGAGTACCTCAGTATTGAAGGAGGTGTAATTGATGGCCAATTTGTGCGAAGTCTGCGGCAAAGGGGAACGCAGTGGATTTAACGTCAGCCACTCCCATCTGAAGACCAAACGGACCTGGAAGCCGAACATCCAACGCGTACGCGCTTTGGTTAAAGGTGAGATCACTCGTGTGAACGTCTGCACCCGTTGCCTGCGCTCCGGTAAAGTCTCCCGTCCATAAGAATCTTATGCTGAAACAAAAGAGCTGGATTATTCCAGCTCTTTTTGCTTTTTATTCGCAAATTCAAGTTCAGTCATTAACCGTCTGCGTTCATGCATTGCTCTGCAGGGCCTGCAATTCTTCCCGTTCGAAACGGTAGGCTTCGTTGCAGAAATTGCAATGGATTTCTGCCTGACCTTCCTGCTCCATCGCCGCCAGTTCGGCTGCGCCGAGTCCGGTCAGGATGGCGCCGACTTTTTCCCGGTTGCAGGTACATTGAAACTGGATTGGTTCCGGTTCAAACAAACTGACCGAATCAATCCCGACCAAAAGCAGCTGTACGATTTCTGCCGCCGACAAGCCTTCTTGGGCCAAGTGGGACGGGGAAGAGACCAGACTGAGATTTTTTTCGATCGCATCCAGTACTTCCTCAGTAACGTCAGGCATCGCCTGAACCAAAAAGCCGGCCGCTCCGGCGACACTACCGTCCGGATCAACCAACACGCCAAGTCCGACCGTCGAAGGAGTCTGTTCGGACTCTAGCAGGTAGCGGGTCACATCTTCGGCAATTTCGCCCGAAATCAGCTTGACGGTCCCGGTAAAGGTTTCGCGTTGCGGACTGAAGCGGGTCACATGCAGCATTCCGCTGCCGACCGCCTCGCCAACGGCAAGTTTCCCCTGTTCTGTCGCAGGCAGGTCAACCTGGGGATGGTGCACATAGCCGCGAACTCCGTGTCGCAGCGGTGTATCGGCTACCACATCGCCAAGCGGTCCGTTGCCGGACACCCGGATTGTCAGACATTCATCGCCTTTGATGGTTTCCGCCAGCAACAATGCCGCGGTCATGGTCCTGCCCAAAGCCGCCGTGGCCACCGGACTGCAGGAATGTCTGGTTCGGGCCTCATCCACCAGCTCGGTCGTAACTGCCGCCACAACCCGTATGCCAGGCGCCAGGGCGCGAATGATATGATCAGACATTCTTCGGCTCCCAGGTTTTCAGCAGATTGGCCATCTCGATCGCGGTCACGGCAGCGTCGAACCCTTTATTGCCGGCCTTGGTACCTGCCCGTTCGATTGCCTGTTCGATGTTCTCGGTGGTCAGGACGCCAAAAATGGTCGGCACACCGGTTTGCAAAGTCACCTGGGCGACGCCCTTGGTCACTTCGCCGGCAACATAGTCGAAATGGGGCGTATTGCCTCGGATGACCGCTCCCAGGCAGATCACCGCGTCATATGAATGACTGCCGGCCATTTTTTGCGCCGCCAGCGGAATCTCGAACGCGCCTGGCACCCAGGCCAGGGTGATGTCCTCTTCTTTTACGCCGTGGCGGACCAGTGCGTCCACTGCGCCGCCGATCAGCTTATTGGTGATGAACTCATTGAACCGGGCCGCCACAATGCCGATGTGCAGCCCTTCCGCCGTCAGTTTGCCTTCCAGTACTCTCATTTCATTTCCCCCTCATCTGCTTTCAAAATATGTCCCATCTTTGCTTTCTTCACAGCCAGATATTTCTTGTTGTAAGTATTGGCTTTGATTTCGACCGGCACCCGTTCGGAAATCGTCAAGCCATAGCCTTCGAGACCGGCCCGCTTTTCCGGGTTGTTGGTGAGCAAACGGATGCTGCTCAGCCCCAGGTCTGCCAGGATTTGTGCGCCGATGCCGTAATCGCGCAGATCCGGTGCAAACCCCAGCAGCAAATTGGCTTCAACGGTGTCCTTGCCCTGGTCCTGCAGCGCATAGGCGCGGATTTTATTGGCAAGGCCGATTCCTCGTCCTTCCTGACGCATATAGAGCAGCACGCCTTCACCTTCCTGCTCAATCCGCCGCATCGCCACCCCCAGCTGGTCGCCGCAGTCGCAACGCAGCGAACCCAACACGTCGCCGGTCAGGCATTCCGAGTGAACCCGTACCAAGACATTGGGTTTATTGGCGATATCTCCCTTGACCAGGGCCAGATGGCACATGTTGTCAATCAAGCTTTCATAGGCAATGACCCGGAAGTCGCCGTATTTTGTCGGCAACATCGCTTCGGAGACGCGTTCGACGAAGCGTTCATGATGCTTGCGGTATTTGATCAGTTCGGCCACAGTGATCAATTTCAGACCGTATTTTTCCGCGAACTCCATCAACTGGGGCACGCGGGCCATCGTACCGTCTTCGTTCATGATTTCGCAGATGACCGCTGCCGGATAAAGACCAGCCAGAATCGCCAGGTCGATCGAGGCTTCGGTATGGCCGGTACGGCGCAAAACGCCTCCTTCACGATAACGCAACGGGAACATGTGTCCCGGACGGCGGATATCGGCCGGTCCCTTGGCCGGATCAAGCAGCGTCTGAACCGTCAGCGCCCGTTCATGGGCGGAAATGCCGGTCGAAACATCGAACGCATCGACTGATACCGTAAAGGCCGTACAATGCGAATCGGTATTGTCACAGACCATCGGACCGATTCCCAGTTCATCCAGGCGATCTCCTTTCATCGGAACGCAGATCAGACCCCTGGCATGCTTGGCCATGAAATTGATGACCTCCGGTGTCGCCATGGAGGCTGCCACAACCAGATCGCCCTCGTTCTCACGGTCCTCGTCATCCACGACAATGACCATTTTTCCTGCCTTGATGTCTGCTACCGCTTCTTCAATCGTGCTGAACTTCGACTCCATTTTTCTCTCCCCTTTCTAATCCAGAAAACCGTGTTGTGCCAGAAAATCGACGCCGATCGGTTTTTTACCACTCGTTTCGATGGTTCTTGTCTGCACCATCCGGAAGATATATTTGCCCAGGACATCCGTTTCTACGTTTACCTTATCGCCGGCGCGCTTGCCGGACAATATCGTCACATCCCACGTATGCGGAATCAGCGAGACTTCGAACCAGTCTTCGCCACAATCCACGACCGTCAGGCTTACTCCGTCCACCGCCACCGATCCCTGCGGAATCAGGAACGGCGCCAGCTGCCGTGGCAGTTGGATGCGCAGGATATTGGCGTTGTCACGCGGCGTGACCGAAACCAACGTGGCAACGGCATCGACATGCCCACTGACGATATGGCCGCCCAACCGGTCTCCGACCCGCAACGTCCGCTCAAGATTGACCGGATCGCCGCTTTTTTTCAAAGACAGGGTAGTCCGATCAAACGTTTCCGGCATCACATCCACCGTGAACGAAGCGGCGCTGAACTCGACCACCGTCAGACAGGCGCCGTCCACAGCGATGCTGTCGCCCAATTTAACATCCTGCAACACTTTTTCGGCAGCAATCGTCAGTCGGATCGAGTGCGCCCGCCGCGTCATCGCGCGGATTCTACCCAATTCCTCGACAAGTCCTGTAAACATCGCGGTTTTCCCTCCGTTTAACAAATCCCTCGACCATCAGGTCGGCGCCCAGCTGGCGAACAACCAGGTCTTCCAGTTCCACCGCCTCGGATAACGGGCCGCAACCTGCGCCGCCGTAAGGGCCGGGCGCACCGCTGCCGCCGATGATCTTCGGTGCGATGAACATCACGATTTTATCCACGTAATTGCCGAACAGAAAAGCGCTGTTGAGCGTACCGCCGGCTTCCACCATCACGGTGGTCAGGCAGCGTTGGCCGAGCGTGCTCAGTACGAATGACAAATCGATCCGACCTTCCAGTTCCGGCGCAACCACGACTTCCGCGCCGGTTGAGGCAATCGCGTCGCGCCGGCTGATCGGGGCGGCTTCGGATACGAACAGGATCGTCGGCGCAGTCTGCACGTCAAGAATTTTCGCCGCAGTCGGCGTGCGGGCCAAACGGTCCAGCACCACGCGCACCGGTGAGCGTCCACCTTCAGGCAGCCGGGTGGTCAGTTCCGGATCATCGGCAAGCACCGTGCCGACCCCGGTGATGATCGCATCGGAAACATCCCTTAGCCGATGTACTTCCATTCGAGATTCGGGTCCGGTGATCCAGCGGGACTCGCCGGATTGCGTGGCAATCTTCCCATCCAGGCTGATGCCGTTCTTCAAGGTGACAAAAGGCAACTGACAGCTGATCCATTTGATGAACGGGGCATTAAGCTGAGCCGCTTCATCGGCCAGCACTCCTGTGTCGACGATCAGGCCACGCTCACGCAACACGCCGATGCCGCAACCGGCAACCAAAGGGTTGGGGTCGGTCATGGCCACCACGACCCGCCGGATCCCAGCCGCCAGAATCGCTTCGGTGCATGGTCCGGTACGGCCCTGATGACAGCATGGTTCCAAAGTAACATATATTGTCGCTTTTTCTGCCGCGCTGCCCGCTTCGGCCAGCGCATGAATCTCAGCATGAGCAGTGCCGGCTTTCTGGTGCCAGCCGCGCCCGACAACCTGTCCGTCCTTCACGATTACCGCACCGACCACCGGGTTGGGACTGGTGCGACCACGCCCCTGGCGAGCCAGGTCCAACGCCTGCTGCATATATTGTTCATCTATCCGTCGCTGTTCCTGTTGTACCACAAGACCCTCCAGAATACAAAAGTCCCAAAGAAACATCTTTGGGACACATAAACATAGACCCATGACAGGCCTGTTCTTTGCCTTTTTCCATCCAGACTTTACTGTCGGCTCCGGAATCTACACCGGATCAACCTCTCGGTTCGCGGGCTATACCGCCGGTCAGGAATCGAAAGATTATTCTTTCTCACCATGCCCCAAAGGCCAATATTCAATTTTCATCCATTAATAGGATAGCACCGAATCCCAAGAAATGCAAGTGCTAGTTAGCTTGTTTCAGTGCGGCGATGGTTGCCGTGATATCCGCACTGCCGAATACGGCCGATCCGGCGACCAACACATCCGCACCGGCTTCGATCAGTTGCGGCGCAGTCGTCAGGTTCACACCGCCGTCAACTTCGATCAATACCTGCCGTTCAAGTCGGCTTAATTTTTGTTTGAGCCGCCGGATCTTGTCCAGTGACGCGGGGATGAACTTTTGTCCGCCAAACCCGGGATTTACGCTCATGACCAGCACCATGTCGACTTCATTGAGGATTTCATCGAGCAGGTCAACCGGTGTCGAGGGGTTAAGGCTAACAGCCGGTTTTACGCCGAGTTCACGGATGCGATTGACCAGTCGGTGCAGATGCGGATCGGTTTCCACATGCACTGTCAGATAATCCGCCCCGGCACCGGCAAAGGCTTCGATCTGCGCGGCTGGGTTGGTCACCATCAGATGAACGTCCAGCGGCAGTTTGCTGACTTTGCGGATCGCAGCCACGACCGGCGGGCCAAACGTAAGATTGGGCACAAAATGACCGTCCATGATGTCCAGATGCAACCAGTCCGCACCAGCCGCCTCCACTCTGGCAATGTCTTCGGCCAGCCGGACAAAATCGGCGGATAACAGAGACGGAGCCAATAACGTCAATTCAGAACCTCCTCTTTGTCTGTTGGATTTCCTGCAGCAATTCGCTGTAGGATTGATAGCGGGATGCGGCAATCAAGCCTGCATTCACCGCGTTTTTCACTGCACATTGCGGTTCTTTCTGGTGGATGCAGGATGAAAAATGGCATTCCTGCAACTTGTCGCGAAACTCCCGGTACTGGAACCGCAGATCTTCCGGATTCATTTCGATGAATTCGGTAAAGCTGAACCCTGGCGTATCGACGACAAAACCGCCGCCTGACAGCGGCAGCAGTTCGGCAACCCTGGTCGTATGCTTGCCGCGGCCGATTTTCTGGCTAAGCTCGCCTGTGGTCAGTCGCAATCCCGGTTCGATCGTATTTAACAAGGAGGATTTCCCGACACCGGAAGGGCCGGCAAACACGCTGACCTTGTCATACAGGGCCTTTTGCAGTTCCAGCATCCCCATGCCGGTCTTTGCCGACACCAATAGCACCGGATAGCCGATCTGCCGGTAAATCTCCAGCATCGGCTGCAAGTCGTCAGGATTCGCCATGTCGATTTTGTTGATGCAGAGAATTGCCGGGATATCCGAAAGTTCGGCCAAAACCAGGAACCGGTCGACCAGTCCGAAATCTATTTGCGGATGACTGGCGGAAAAAGTCAGAATCGCCTGGTTTACATTGGCGACCTCGGGTCGCTTCAAAAAAGACTCGCGTGGCAACACCAGTTCGATTGCGCCGACAGCTTCGCCGGTCGGCACATACTGCACCCGGTCGCCCACACAGACGGAGTAACGGTTTTGCTTCATCCGCCCGCGCAATTTACAGGCGATGACGTGCGATCCGTTCTGTACGTAATAAAATCCGCTGGTCGCTCTTATGACTACGCCGTTCAATCCATTTCTGTCCATCGGCTAGAAAGTTTGTTCCTGAATCAATTTGTTGTTGGCAAGGATGCGAATTGTCATTTCCCCGGTTCCTTCCACCAGTTTTTCAATTCGCTCACCCGGTTTGTGGACCCCTTCATAGGCAGTCCGGATACCACTGGCGTCTTCGACCAGGATTTTGCAACTCTGTCGGATCGGACCTTCCGGCACGACAAACTGGATTCGGGCCCGTTTGGGAATACCGGCCTCGCTTTTAACCAGTTCCAGATCGACCGTGGTTCCCTCGTAAACCTGACTGCCGGCGACAGGCGCCTGTCCGCTGATGGAACCGGGCGCAAACCTTGCATTGACGGTTTCACGGATTGTGCCGACACGCAGTTTCAAGGATTCGATCCGCGCCAAAGCGCTTTGCAGGCTTTCGCCCTGAAAATCGGGCATGGTCACTTGCTGCGGGCTTTTACCCTTGCTCAGCACGATATCGACCAGCACACCCTTGGCAACCTGCCCCGGTGGACGCGGATTCTGACTGACGACAAGTTCCGGTTTCACATCCGCCGAATATTCCTCGGTAATCAATCCCACCTTCAAGCCGGCGCTACGAATCCTCGCTTCGGCTTCCCGGCGCGGCAAGCCTTTCAGGTCGGGAATCACCGTAACGTCCTGTCCCTTACTGACCACGATCTGTACCACACGTTGTTCCTTGACGACCTGGCCGCCTCGCGGTTGCTGCGAAATCACATAACCTGCGGCCACCCGTTCATCAAAAGCTTCGCTGATCTGCACCTTCAGCTGATCGTTCAACAAGAGCGACCGGGCCGTTTCCGCCGGTTTGCCGATCACGTCCTGCACCATGACTTCTTTGCCGCCGCCGAGACCGCCGTCGGCTATGATCTGGCCGGCCAGGAAACTGACCAGCAAAAGTCCGAGCAACCCCCAGGACCAGCGGGGGATTTTTTTCAATCGGTCCACCCAACTCCGGCGAACGGCTGCAACCGGCTTGTCCGGCAGAGACTCCGGCAGGGGCGGAGTGACATCCGCGTCAAGTCCATGCAATTGTTTTGCCGCTTGTTCCGCTTCCTGCAAAAAGACGCGGGCCGATTCCTGTCGGGCTTCCGGCTTCTTCGCCATCGCTTTGCCGATCAACAGCAGTAGCGGCGTTGGCAGATCCGGCCGCAATTCCTTCAGCGAACGCGGTTCTTCCTGTATATGCTTCATCGCGATGGAAATCGGCGAATTGCCGTCGAACGGCGGCGCACCAGCCAGCATCTCGTAAAGGACGACCCCGAGCGAATAGATGTCGGATTTCGCATCCACGCCATACCCACGCGCCTGTTCCGGCGACAGATAGTGCACCGACCCCAATACTCCGGCCACCTGAGTGGTGGTTTGGGAAGAAACAGCCCGAGCGATGCCGAAATCAGTCACTTTGGCGGTGCCATCGCGATGAATCAGGATGTTGTGCGGTTTGATATCGCAGTGAACAATCTGATTGTCATGTGCGTGTTTCAACGCGCCAGCAATCTGCACCGCATATTCGACCGCCATCGCGGCCGGCATTCTGCCCTGCCGCTTGATGCTTTCCTTCAGAGTCTCGCCGGGCACATACTCCATCACGATGTAATGGGTATCGGCTTCGCAGCCGACATCGTAAATACTGACGATGTTCGGATGAGAAAGCCGCGCTGCCGCGCGCGCTTCCTGGCGAAAACGGGATACGAACTCCTCATCGCCGGTAAATTGGGGCCGCAGCAATTTTACGGCCACCTGGCGCGCCAGCAGGACATCCTCGGCCAGAAAAACTTCCGCCATTCCGCCGCCGCCAATCCGTTCCAGCAAACGATAACGGTCGTCAAGCAAACCGTTCGGGTTCATCAGGCTCCTCCTTTTTGGTGGCTATTGCGCAACTGACCGCAGGCCGCGTCAATATCGGCGCCCATTTCGCGCCGTACAGTCACGGTGATCCGGCGTACCTTCAGCATCTCCTCAAACCGTTCGATCCGCTCCGGCGTTGACCGCGTCAAACCACTCTCCGGCACCGGATTCAACGGAATCAGGTTTACTGCCGCCAGTTTGCCGCGCAGCAAGTTCGCCAGTTCCCTGGCATGTTCCGGACTGTCGTTGACGTTGTGGATCATGGCATATTCATATGTGATGCGGCGCTTGGTGACCAGAGCATATTCGTAAGCCGCTCCCATCAGTTCCGCCATCGGATATTTCCGATTGATCGGCATCAGTCGCGACCGGATTTCGTCATTCGGCGCATGCAGCGAAATCGACAGCGTTACAGGCAGTCCCGCCTCCTGCAAACGACGGATGCCCGGTACCAGTCCGCAGGTCGAAACGGTGAACGAACGATAGCCCATGTCAAGAATCGACGGTTCGTGGCACAACCGCATGAAACGCAGCACCTCGTCAAGGTTGGCCAGCGGTTCGCCGCCGCCCATGATCACGACCGACGAAACCCGTTGTCCTTCAGGCAGCTTATTTTGCCCATGCTGAACCTGGGCCAGCATTTCGCCGCCAGTCAAGTTCCGTTCCATTCCTGCCAACGTAGATGCGCAGAATCTGCAGCCCATCGCGCAGCCGACCTGGCTGGAAACGCAAACGCTATTGCCATAAGGTTGCCGCATCAGCACAGTTTCCACCGCCGCACCGTCATCAAACCGCAACAGCGATTTGACCGTTTTTCCGTCAGCAGACTGCTTCGCCGCCTGCTCTTCAGGAAACTCGATCGTGAAGTTGCCGCGCAGTTTATTCCGCATCCCGGCTGATAAATTGCTCATCTGGTTGAAGTCATAGACTCCCCGTTTGTACATCCAATCGGCGACCTGGGAGCCACGGAATTTCTCCATACCGATCCGGACAAAACTCTCGCCGATTTCTCCAGCGAACATCCCGTATAAATTTTCGGTCATTCTTTCTCACCTTCCGCTTTGCGCACCATTCTGGCGATGAAAAAGCCATCGGTTCCATCGCGCTGGGGCCAGAGCGTGATCATCTTTTCGTTGCGGGGCGTCGGCAAAAAACTGCCGGTTTCATCCAGGACAAACTGCGGATTCCCGTCCAGGAATCGGGTTACGACCGCTTCGTTTTCGGCCTGCTCCAGCGTACAGGTGCTGTACACCAGCACGCCGCCAGGTTTGACACATTGGGCAGCACTGCTCAGGATCGCTGTCTGTAGCGTCGGCAACCCTTGCAGGGAATCCTCCTTGCGCCAGCGCGCATCCGGTCGGCGGCGCAACACGCCGAGTCCCGAGCAGGGAGCGTCGACCAGCACCCGGTCCGCCTGATTGGTCAGCGTCGTGTGCAGCTGCGTGGCATCCAGCTGTTTCGCCTCAATGATCGATAAGCCCAACCGCCGCTGATTGTCTTCAATCAGCGGGATTTTATGCGCGTGAATGTCGCCGGCCAATACCCGACCACGATTCTGCATCAATGTCGCCAGATGCGTGCTTTTTCCGCCCGGCGCCGCACAGGCGTCAATCACCGTTTCTCCAGGCAGCGGCGCAACCACATGCGCTACCAGCATCGAGCTTTCATCCTGGGCCTGACACAGGCCCGTCCGGATATACTGCAACGGTTCATCACCAAGACGACGACAGACGATTCCTTCGGGCGCCAGTAGCGACCCTTCCGCTTCGGCGCCTGAGGCCAGCAGTTTTGCCAGCAATTCGTCGCGCGATATTTTCAATGTATTGGTCCGCAATGACAGGGGCGGTTGACTGTTGTTGAACCGGCACAGCGCCAGCGTTTCTTCCGGCCCGATCTGCTTGAGCCATCGCCTGACAAGCCATTCCGGGTGGCACTCACGCAGGGCGATGCCACGTACCGGATCCTTGTCGATGTTCGGATAGCGTATCCGCTCCGGTTCACGAATCACCGAGCGCAACACCGCGTTCACGAAACCACTGGCGCCGGGATGGGCATGTTTTTTAGCCAGATTGACCGCTTCGTTCACTGCCGCCGATGGCGGGACTTTGTCCAGGAACCGCAACTGGTACATGCCCAACCGCAGGATGTTGACCACCAACGGGTCGGTCTGGCCAAGAGGGCGTTTGATGAAATGCCCCAGCATCCAGTCCAGCGTGCCGCAGGCCTTGATCGTGCCATACACCAGTTCCGTGGCGAAACGCCGGTCAATCGGCGAGAGTGACGCGTCATTCAGCCTTTTGGACAGGGCGATGTTAGCATAGGCCGCGTCGGCGAACACATCCTGCAAAACCTGAAAAGCCAGCCCTCTGGCCGATATGTTGTTCTTCCCGCTCATGAAGCCTCTTCTTTCGGCAGTTCCAGCATGTCCTGCAAAAGTTTTTCGACCCGTTCGATATCCACCTTGGTGTTGCAGCAAGGACCAAACGGGCGTTGGTTAAGAATCCCGATGACAGGCAGCGGAAACACGTCCTGGATTCCGCTGGTCAGGTCGCGTTCACAGGCAATCGCCAACACGGCCTGCGGTCTCAGCGTCTTCAGCACGTTGCGGGCCAGGGTGCCGCCGGTGACCACCGCCAGGTTCACACCATATCGGTCGGTCAGCTTCAGCAGGTCATCCACCTGGCATTGGCCGCAGCGTTTGCAATTGTGCACATCGCGGGTGATCTTGTGCGGACAGGTGTCTTTCTGGATGCAGTGTGGCGTCAGGATCAACAACCGTTCCGGCCTGACCCGCACCAACTTCTGTCGGACCAGGTGGTTGCTGACTTCGATGAACGAACGCTCCACGGTTTCTTTTTCAATGTCGAACAGTTTTCCCATGCGGATCGCCATCGGAAACAAGAGGTTGATTACCGACCAGGCTTGTCCGAGAAAAAAGCGCGGCGTATGAAAACCGAGAATCGCCAATACGATGCCTGCCATACCGCCGATAGCAACCAGCGCGATCGCGCCGATCACCAGTCCGAGGATCAGCGGCAGATGACGACTGATATCGGCTAGTCCGGGTATACTGACAAACCATAGTCCCCAGGTGGAAACTACGGCCAACAACAGACTGGCCAGGATCAGGGCAAGAAACAGGCGTTTTTTCGGTCGGGCCGGTATTTCCAGATGCATAGAGTTCTCCTATCCCAGTATCGTACCCGGAGTCATGCAATAGCCGCAGGCGCATTCCTTGGCGCCCATCCGCCGCTTGCACTCGGGTTGGACTTCCAGCAGTTCCAGCAAGTCCTGTCCTGTTTCCACAACCAGTCCTTCGGCGGTCGCCGAATGAATGCGGCCGGGAACCAGCGGGCCTGACGCCGGTTTGACCCGACTGCGCCAGAGTTTCATCGTTATGTTGTCGCAGATATAGTAGGCGCCCGGCCAGGGATTGAGGCCGCGGACCTGGTTGTGCAGCTGCCAGGCCGGTCGTGTCCAGTCAATCCGTTCGATGGAGCGATCCAGCATCGGCGCATAACTGGCGGCGGCGGCATCCTGCGGCGTTGCCTGCAATGTGCCGGCAAATAATGCTTTCAGAGTTTCCACAATCAGTACCGCACCCCGAACGCTCAGCAAATCGTGCAACTCGCCCAATGTCATGTCCGGCGGGATATCGACCGCGTCCGTCAGCAGAATATCGCCGGTATCCATCCCTTTATCCATCTGCATCGTTGTCACGCCGCTATGCGTCTCGCCATTGAGAATCGCCCGGTGGATCGGCGCAGCGCCGCGATAAGCCGGCAGCAGCGACGCATGCACGTTGATGCAGCCAAAGCGGGGCGTATGGAGCACACTCTCCGGCAAGATCTGGCCAAATGCCACCACGACGGCGACATCTGGCTGCCACGCAGCAAACTGAACCAAAAAGGCGGGGTCTTTCACCCGCTCCACCGTGACCACCTCAAGACCCATTCGCATCGCTGCCTGCTTGACCGGCGACGGACTGAGCTTTTTGCCGCGCCCTTTCGGCCGATCCGGTTGGCTGACGACACCGCAAACCTGATAGCCGGCAGCGACGATTGCTTCCAGACAGGGTACCGCAAAATCCGGTGTCCCCATAAACACGACCCGTTGACCCGTCATTCCCGGTTCTCCTTATGTAACGACTGGGCCCGTTCAATGAACAGAACCCCTTCCAGATGATCGATTTCATGTTGCATCGCTCGGGCCAGCAGCCCATCGCAGGCTATTTTCAAAGGTTTTCCCTTGCGGTCGAGTCCTGTCACCGTAACCCGGGAAAACCGTTCCACTTCGCCATAATAACCGGGAATGCTCAGACAACCTTCGGTAGAGGTTTCACACCCATCGGTTTCGACCAGTTCGGGATTGATCAGTTCAATCAGCCCATCACCCGCATCGACAACGATCACGCGCAGCGAAACGCCGACCTGAGGCGCGGCAAGCCCGACGCCATCGGCTTCGCGCATGGTCTGAACCATATTGTCCAGCAACTCTCGAACAGTTTTTGTCACTTTGGTCACCGGCTGAGCCTTGGCTTTTAACACCGGATCGCCGGCCCTGCGAATATCTAGGACTGACATGCATGCCTCCTGCAATAAAATACTATACATGAAATTTTATCACACACGCCGGAAAAACGCCATGAACCATAAGCCCTACATCATTCCCAACGGGTCCACGTCGATGGCTATCGCGGCGGTTGCGGCAATCCCGCCGTCGACCAACGCCTGTCTGGCCGGCGACAAATTCTCGCCGCGCAGCAGCAGCTGCACCCGGAACAGATCGCCGATTTTTGCGACCGGCGCTGCATAGGGACCCAAAATTTCGATAGCCGGCATAGCCTGGGCAAGGAGGCCTTGCAGCAACAGCATCGTGTCTTCGGCCAGTTTCATCGTTCGTGACTCATCAACGCCACTGAACGTCAGCTTGAGGAACCGGGCAAACGGCGGATATTGCAGTTGCTCACGAAACTGGATTTCCTGCTGATAAAAGCGCTCGTAATCCTGGGCCGCCCCGGCGATCATCGCATAGTGGCCTGGATGGTACGTCTGTACCACGACCCGACCGGGTTTGTTGCCGCGGCCGGCCCTGCCGGCAGCCTGCATGACCAGGGCGAACGTACGCTCGGCCGAGCGGAAATCCGGCAGGTTGAGCGAAGAGTCGGCGGCCAGGATCCCTACCGCCGTCACATTTTCAATGTCGTGTCCTTTGGCGACCATTTGCGTGCCGAGCAAAATATCCGTCTTGGCCTGGCGAAATCCGTCCAGCAGCGAATCATGGCCCGTTTTTCCGCCGGTCGTATCATGGTCCATACGGGCCAGGCGTACGCCGGGCATCAATTTGGCCAGTTCCTCTTCCAGCCGCTGCGTCCCGGCGCCGAAATATCGGATGTAACGGCTGTGACAGGCAGGACAGCTGGTGGGAACTGTGTGAATCGACTCGCAATAATGACAGGATAACTTGCCTCCATGCATGTGATAGACCAAGGGAACGCTGCAGTGCTCGCAGCGCATGACATGACCGCATTCGCGGCACATCACGAACGTGGAATGACCGCGTCGGTTCAGCAGCAGGATGGCTTGCTCACCGTTTGCTACCGTCTGCTGCAGCAGGTTTTCCAGCGGCTCCGAGATTACGCTCTTACGCCCCTGCTTCAGCTGTTCCCGCATATCGACAACCTCGACCGCCGGCAACGCCGCACCATCCACGCGGTCCGGCAAAGTGAGCAGCCGATAGCAGCCAGACTTTGCGGCATGATACGATTCCAGAGCCGGGGTCGCACTTCCCAATAACACGACAGCGCCCAGCTGCTTCGCACGCTGCAGTGCCGTTTCCCGCACATGGTAACGGGGCGATTCTTCCTGTTTATAGGTGAATTCATGCTCCTCGTCGATAATGATCAGTCCCAGGCCTGCTCCCGGCAAAAACAATGCCGACCGGGTACCGATGACAATGCCGATTTGCCGGCTGCGGAACAAATCCCAGACATCGCGCCGCTCCGCCACTGACAGACGGCTGTGCACCACGGCCACTGCAGCGCCGAACCGGGCCTTGAACCGTCGCAACACCTGGCTTGTCTGGGCGATTTCGGGAATCATCACCAGCACCTGCCGGTCTCCGGCCAATGCTGCGGCGGCAGCCTGCAGATATACTTCGGTTTTTCCGCTGCCTGTCACCCCGTGCAACAAAAAGGTTTGCGGCGCCTTCGCGGCAATTGCCGGCACGATCTCGGCCAAAGCGGCTTGTTGGGCCGGTGTCGCCTGCACGACTCTTCCTTCGCCGGCAATGTGGCAGAAACTGTCTCGCTGCTGCCTGGTTTTCTCCAGGCGAACCAAGCCCGCCTGCAGCAATGCCTTTAGCGTCGCGTCCAGCGGTACGCCGCCCGCTTGTCGCGTCACAGTCAGGCAGCCCTCTGCCGCCAGCCTTTCCAGCAGCCGACGCTGAGCCGGCTTACCGCGCCATGATTCGAGCAGGATTGTCAACTCACCCGGCGACAGATTCAGCCGCAGCTCACTCAACCATTTTGCCGCCGTACGCTGTTTGGTCTGCTGACAAACCTCCACCAGGCCGAGTTTCACCAGTCGGTCCAGTTCCAATAAGGCGTCTGACCCCTGCTCCATCCGTAGCCATTGTCGCGTGACCACGCCGCGGTTGCCAATGGTTTCGTAGACTCTGCTGCTTATCTCCGGCATTTTTCCAGACGCAGCGATTTGATAGGAGCGGGTCTTTTTGATGCCGCTCTTGCCGGGAATGAACAGCCGCAAAGCTTCACCCAGCGAACAGACGTAATAGTCGCTCAGCCAGCGGGCCGTCGCCAGCATTTCTTCATCAAACCAGGCTTCGTCATCCGGCGCGTCACCGATCTGTTTTAACGCCATCAGGTCTTCGTCATCCGTGGCCGTTCGCACGGACAACACAAAACCTTCAGCAGTCGAGGCGCCGAAGGGAACCACGACCCGCCACCCCGGCGCAACATAGTCAAATGCGTCGGGCAGGACATAGGAAAAAGGTCGGCGCAGCCGACTGGCCTGCACGTTGATGCAGACTTCCGCAATTCGAGTCAAAATCTCAGCTACTTTCCAAAAGAGTCTATCACACGTTTCGCGCTTGGCGACGATTTATCCTGCCTGACAAAAAAAGAAGCAGCGCAACGCTGCTCCGTCAGTGACAAAAGTGAACAAAACCTAAGAATCAAATCATTATAATACCTGTATCGGACTTGATCAACCGGTTACCATTGAACCCGCTCTTCGAAGGAATAACTGAGATCGCCGGGTGCTGCATGCATGACCTCATCTTCATAACGTTCGCCTGATTCCATCAAGTTTTGCTGATTTGTTTCCGTTGCCTTGTTGCCCATCGTCTTATTCATTCCGATTCTCCCCCTTCATATTCACACTATAATTCATAAAGAAAAAAACAACGCCCCCATTGACACAGACATACCATGCCAATAGGGGCGAATCTTCGCGGTACCACCCTAGATTGTACTCATTGCGCCGGCTCTCGCCAGCTTCCGGTTAACGCCCGGCAGTCGCTTCCCTCTCGCCCTGTCGAAAAGCTCGAAGTAAGAGTTCCTGGGTTGAGTTCACATCGGATTCCGTACCGGCTCGCAGCCTTGACCGGTTCTCTGAAACGGATTGTCTCAATGCGCATTCCCATTCATCACATTTTACATTATGTTCTTTTTAAACAAACAAGTTCAGATAATATTTTACAATATTAATCTCTTATAATTAAAAATCAATCAATTTCGTAACCTTGTATACATTATGCCCATATCAAGCAATCTTGTCAAGTCCTGTTACAACTTTTTATCTAAAAACTTCTTACAACTGAACAATTTATATCCATTATCGTGCTAAACCTCTGGCATTATCGATAATTACTTGCGATAATGAAATCAGGAAGGGAGTTGATCTTTATGAACAAACAAATCTGGCTGGCCGGCGGCTGCTTTTGGGGCTTGCAGGCATATCTCGACCGCTTATATGGTGTGAACGAAACCGTTGTCGGTTATGCGAATGGAAATACAACCCATCCCACTTACGAACAAGTTTGCTACCAAAATACCGGCCATGCGGAAACGGTATCCGTCGATTACGAAGACAGCAAGATTCCGCTGTCTACCTTGCTTGAATACTATTTCAAGGTCGTCGACCCGACCAGTCTGAATCGTCAGGGTAACGACCGCGGCATCCAATACCGCAGCGGCATCTATTACCTGGACACGGCCGACCTGCCGCTGATCCGGCAAGCGATGGCCGAGGAACAAAAAAAGCACTCCTCGCCGCTCGTCGTTGAAGTGCTGCCGCTGAAACATTTTTTTGCTGCTGAAGAATATCACCAAAAATATCTGGACAAAAATCCCGCCGGCTATTGCCATATCGACCTGTCTTCGCTGGACGAAGATCCGGGCGCCAAACACAACCGCGCAATCCTACGGGCAAAACCAGACCCTGCCGAACTCAGGCAACGCCTGACTCCGTTGCAATACCACGTCACCCAACAAGCCGGCACCGAACCGCCGTTTCACAACGAATATTATGAGAATCATCACAACGGCATCTATGTCGATATCGTGAGCGGAACACCGTTGTTCAGTTCCCGCGACAAGTATGATTCCGGCTCCGGTTGGCCCAGTTTTACCAGGCCGATCGACCCTGCAGCATTGCAAACGCGAACCGACCGCAGCCTGTTTGAGGCCCGGACGGAAGTCCGCGGCCGAGACAGCGACAGTCATCTCGGTCATGTTTTTGCTGACGGTCCGCGGGACAAAGGCGGCTTGCGCTATTGCATCAACAGCGCGGCGCTAAGATTCATCCCGCTAGAACAAATGCAGGAACAGGGCTATGGAGAATATATCCGGGAAGTTGTCGGTTAGCCGACAAACTGTGCTTCAGCGGGATCAAATCCAAGGCGTACCGGCTTCCCTGCCTGATAATTTGGTTCGGCCTGATTGCCTGGTAACCGCACAGTAAACCGTAATTCATTAGCAGTGACCACAACCCGCCAACAACCGATTCCTGGCGTGATCCGCTGAACAAAGCCGTCGAGGACTACCACGCCGGCTTTTGTTTTTTTGTCTTCCGTCGCCGGATCAATCAAGAAGAAGGCATCTCCCGGCAGGCAGCAGTAGCGAGACGCAGCCGGCGGAGCCTGCTCCAGCTTGAATTCAACACTGCCTAAATGACATATGGGGCCTTTCGGTTCTATCTTGCATTCCAGTATGTTGTCCATTCCGACCAGTTGCGCGACAGACAGATCCCTCGGTCTACGCAGTAATACCTGCGGCCGGTCGTCCTGACAGATGCGACCCGCCGCCAAAACCACCGCCCGCTCCGCAAAGTCCAGCACATCCGAAAAGCTATGGCTGACCAATACCACCGTGATACCTCGCCTTTGCGCCACCGTACGGATTTCTTCGATCAGACTGCTGCGGATCGCCACATCCAGCGCTGCAAATGGTTCGTCCAGCAGCAGCAGCTCCGGGTCTGTCGCCACAGCCCGGGCAATGCAAACCCGTTGCGCTTCTCCCCCGGAAAGGCATTTCGCGGACCGACCGGCCAGGTGTTCACAGCCAAAGTCAACCAGCGCCTGCTGCACTTTGCTTTTGACCACCGCATCGGTCAGCCGGCGAAACCGCAGCGGCCAGCCGATATTTTCCGCGACGCTGCCATCGAGCAGCAACGGCTCCTGGAATACCAGAGAACAACGCCGGCGCAAATCGGTCGCGTTTGATTTGTCCGGCCGGATTCCGAACAGGTAAAGTTCGCCCTGATAGTCATGCAACAGATTCATGGTTTGCAGCAAAGTGCTTTTTCCCGCGCCATTCGGCCCGACCAGAGCCAACAGCTCCCCCTGCCGGATTGTCAGTTCTCCGATGTCCAGCACCCGGTCGGCTCCGTTACGGTTCACCCGGATGTTGCGCATCGTCAGTACCGAATTCATAACTGCAACTTCCTTCCGCCATGTTGCAGCCAGGTCAGAAGCACCACGACACTAAACGCTCCCAATAACAACACCAGGCTGATGGCAATCGCCAGGTCATAATTTCCCTTGCCGACCTCCATTACGGTCGCCGTCGTCAAAACACGGGTCTCTCCTTTGATATTGCCGCCCACCATCATTGACGCGCCGACTTCGGAAATTACCCTGCCAAATCCGGCGATGACCGCCGCCATCAACCCCAGCCGCGCTTCGCGGACCATCAGCAGGGCAGCTTGCCATGGCGAAGCTCCCAGTGAAATCAGTTGTAGCCGCAGTTTGGGGTTCAGGCTCTCGATGGCGGCAAAGCTAAGTCCGGCCACAATGGGCAGGGCGATGACCGTCTGGGCGATAATCATCGCTGCCGGACTGTACATCAGGCCCAGATCGCCAAACGGTCCGTAACGCCACAAACAAAGGCTGACAAATAAACCGACGACGACGGGCGGCAAACCCATGCCACAATTCAACAGACTGCTGAGGATTTTTTTGCCGCGAAAATCACGCAGCGCCAGCCATAATCCAAATGGAACCCCGCCGATCACGCTCAGCAGCGTTGCCGTACCTGAAACCTGTATCGTCAACAGGATAATCGGGCCGATTTCCTCTCCGACCATCAGTAGCCGAAATCCTGTTCCGTTTTCCCCGCATCGGCAAAGAACAGAGGTTGTCCGAATTTTTCCTTGCCAAATTCGGCAATCAGCTGCTGTGCTTCCGCAGTGAGCAGAAAATCGCCGAACGCTTTGGCGCCGGTCTGGTTCACTTTGACGAATTTCGCCGGATTCACTACCATGACATGATAGATGTTGAGCAATTTTGCGTCGCCTTCAAGCAATATCTCCAATTTCAGATTCTTTTTCTGCGCCAGAAACGTCGCCCGGTCAGTCAACGCATAACCCAGTTTCTCATCGGCAATTTTCAGTGTCGGTCCCATTCCGGCCCCAGCCTCCAGGTACCAGGGTTTTTCGGG
>CAZOJA010000007.1:0-34187 GCA_964579955.1 uncultured Veillonellaceae bacterium
CCGTTAATTAAAGCTTAACCGATCTTAAGCGAGGTATTCGCCGCGGAACACTTCCACCGCCGGACCCGTTTTATAGACATGGTTGTCGTCGCGCCATTCCAGTAGCAATTCACCGCCGTCAAGCTTTAGAACGGCCTTGCGGTCGGTTTTGTCATTCAATACGGCAGCGACAAGTACTGCGCAAGCACCGGTGCCACAGGCCAGCGTCACGCCGGCGCCGCGTTCCCACACCCGCATCCGCAAAGTCTGCCTGTCTACCACCTGAACAAACTCAACGTTTGTCTTGCGGGGAAATGCCGGGTGAACTTCAATCGGGCGGCCGAATTCGGCCAGATCCAGGTTTTCCACGTCGTCGACAAAGATTATGCAGTGGGGATTGCCCATACTGACGCAGGTTACGGAATACGTCGAATCACCAACCAGCAACGGCACAGCCACCGCTTGCGCTTCCGGATCGCCAAGCATCGGGATTTCACCCCGCTTCAGGCGGGGTTCGCCCATATCAACGCAAACCGAAGTCACAACACCGTTATCAAAGATCAGTCGCGGTTTGATGATTCCGGCCAACGTCTCAATCGTCAGTTCGGTTTTATTCGTCAGACCGTTTTCATAAACGAAACGGGCGAAGCAGCGGGTCACATTGCCGCACATTTCCGCTTCACTGCCGTCTGAGTTAAAGATCCGCATCCGGAAGTCGGCGACATCGGAAGGCAGGACGATGACCAACCCGTCAGCGCCGACCCCGAAATGCCGGTCACAGATTTCAATCGCCTTGCTGGCATAATCGTCAATTGTCTCCCTGACCCCATCCACGATGACAAAATCGTTGCCAATTCCCTGCCACTTGGTAAATTTCATCCGCGTGTCCTCCCGTGAGCGAGTTCGCTATAATATATGAATTATATCCAAAATACCCGCCAAAGTCCACTACAGACGGAAGAAAAGCGGCCGGGGACCCGCCCCAGCCGCCGTAAACCAAGCGGCGCGCAATCTAGCACTTCAAGGAAACATTCAGGCTTTGCATCACGGCCCGCAGCTGCTCGGTTTCAGCCGCTGTCGGCGGCACCATCGGCGGCCTCAGTGCTCCGCCTTTCAACCCCATCAGCGTGACAGCGGTCTTAATCGGGATCGGGTTTGTCGTAACAAAAATCACCTTGAAGAACGGTGTCAATTCGAGGTGGATATCTCGGGCTTTTTGCGCATCACCGGCAAAATAGGCGCCAATCATCGCCTGCATTCTTTCCGCCACTACATGTCCGGCAACGCTGATAATGCCACAGCCCCCTACCGAAAGGATCGGCAGGGTCAGACTGTCATCACCGCTGTACACCTGGAAACCCGGCGCCGCGGTACGAACGATTTCCGATACCTGCTCCAGACTGCCGCTGGCTTCTTTGACCGCGACAATATTGGGAATCTGCGACAATCTGGCGATCGTCGGCGGCAATATGTTGGACGCGGTCCGCCCCGGCACATTATAAAGAATGATCGGCAACTTCGTTGCTTCGGCAATCATTTTGAAATGCTGATAAAACCCTTCCTGCGGCGGTTTGTTGTAATAGGGGCCGACCAGCATCGCGGCATGAACGCCCAGCTTTTCTGCTTCCTGGGTCAATTTTATCGATGCCAGCGTGTCGTTGGAGCCGGTTCCGGCCACCACCACCGCCTTATCGCCGACTGCATCCAGCACCGTGCTGAACAGGCGCAGCTTTTCTTCGTTGCTCAAGGTCGCCGATTCACCGGTGCTGCCTGCCACAACCAAACCGTCATTGCCATGCGCCACCAGATATTTGGCCAGTTCGGCCGCTGCTGCATAATCTACGCTGTAGTCATCATGAAACGGAGTTACCATTGCCGTCAATACTCGACCAAAACTTTTCATTTCCGTTTCCTCCCGTTAATTCTACTTGTGGTTGTCAATCGAGGCCGAACTTGCTGTGCAACACGCTGACGGCGCTTTCCATGCAGCGGCCTTCAATCAGCGCCGAAATCGAGGTCTGCGAATCCACCGTCTGCAAAATCGGAATCGAGCTGGCAGTCAGCGCTTCGACAAAACTGGCCATAACGCCGGGCACGTCGCCCATCCCGCCGCCAACGACCGATACCTTCGCGCAGTCGGGCGACACAGTCATGCAATAACCTGCCGCAGTCAGCCTTTGCTGGGTTTCGTTGGCGTCATGCGCCTGGACTGTAAATAATACCTGTCTGGGCAAAACGTTGATCAGGTCGACGTTGATTCCGCTGGCGGCGAGAATCTTGAACACGCGGGAACTGTCGAAACTGGCGGAATCACTGACCGGTTCGACCGAAATCTGCGCGATGTTCTTGACGTAGGTCACACCGGTCGCCACCCGGTCCGATACCGGTGCATCGCAGGTCTCTTCAACCTGGGCGCTGGTTGTGATCAAGGTGCCGGGGGCATCGGAAAACGTGGACTTCACGATAAGCGGAATGCTTTTCTGCATTGCGAACTCCACGGCCCGAGGGTGAATGACCTTAGCGCCTTGATAGGCCAGTTGCGAAACCTCGGCATAGCTGATCCGGTCCAGAATCTGGGCCGATGGAACGATGCGGGGGTCCGCCGTCATGATTCCATCGACATCGGTATAGATTTCAATCGCTTCAGCCGGCAACGCGGCGCCCAGCGCCGATGCGGTGGTATCGCTGCCGCCTCGGCCGATCGTCGTTAGGTCACCTTCCATGGTTACGCCCTGGAAACCGCAGACAACCGGTGTTTTTCCGTTTGCCAGCGCAGCGTGGATGCGAACCGGGTCGACGCGCAGAATCCTCGCGTTGCCATACTGATTGTCCGTGATGATCCCCGCCTGGCCGCCGGTGAACATCATCGCGTCAATCCCCGCGGCCTGCAATGTCGACACCATCACAACCGCCGAAATAATTTCGCCGCACCCCATCATGCTGTCCAGTTCACGCTTGGACAACAGCGGATTCGGTTCCCGCGCCACACCGATCAGGGTATCGGTGGCATAGGGCTGTCCATTTCGGCCCATCGCGGAAATCACGATGACCGGTTGGAATCCCTCACGGATGGCGTTGCGGATTTTATCGACCGCACACTGGCGGTTTTCCGGCGTCGCCACCGAAGTGCCGCCAAATTTCTGGACCAAAATTCGCATTTTCTCTCTCCTACAGCAAGTTTTCGGCAATCATCAGTTCTGCGATCTGCAGGGCGTTGAGGGCTGCGCCTTTGCGAATCTGATCGCCGACGACCCATAGGTTCAGACCATGCTTCACGCTTGCATCCTGACGGATACGGCCGACGAAAACTTCATCGCGGCTGGAAGTGAATAACGGCATCGGGTACTCCATCGCAGCCGGGTCGTCCTGGACGATCACGCCGGGGAACGCCGCCAGCAATTGCTTGGCCTCCGCCACAGACAGCGGCTGCTCGAGTTCGATGTTGACCGATTCGGAATGGCTGCGGTACACCGGCACCCTGACCGTAGTCGCCGTAATCGCCATTTCCGGCTCCCCCATGATCTTACGGGTCTCGTGGACCATCTTCATTTCTTCCTTCGTATACCCGTCGGCCAGGAACACGTCGATTTGTGGCAACAAGTTGAACGCGATCTGGTAATGCTTGTCGAGGCTGGCCGAAGGCAAAATCTTCGCCTCCACCGTACGCCCTTCGCTTATCGCCTTCACCTGTTCCGTCAGTTCGTCGATCCCCTCTTTGCCTGCACCGGACACCGCCTGATACGTCGAAACCACCACCCGTTTGATCCGGGCCCGGTCATGGATCGGTTTGAGCGCCATCACCATGATGATCGTGGAGCAGTTGGGGTTGGCGATGATCCCTTGATGCTGACGAACCGCCGCCGGATTGACTTCCGGCACCACCAGCGGCACATTGGGGTCCATGCGGAACGCGCTGGAGTTGTCAATCACCACCGCACCGGCTTGGACCGCATGCGGCGCAAACTCCTTGCTTGCTGCGCCACCGGCGAACAGAGCGATATCCACCCCGGCGAACGAATCGGCAGTGGCTTCCTCCACCGTATATTCCTGTCCGGCCACCAGCATCTTCTTGCCGGCGGAGCGGGACGAAGCAAGCAGTTTCAGGCCGGAAAACGGGAACTTGCGCTCTTCGATCAGATTGATGAATTCCTGCCCGACGGCGCCGGTCGCGCCAAGGATTGCCACATTGTACTTTTTCATAGTCTCTCCCCTACTCTCCCATCAATTGGTCCAGACCGACAATCAGGCCCTGACGATGGATTATTTTTTTACAGGCCAGCACAACGCCCGGCATAAACGATTCCCGCGCCAGCGAATCATGCCGGATCGTCAGGGTTTGTCCCACATCGCCGAAGATCACTTCCTGATGCGCCACATACCCCGGCAGACGGACGCTGTGAATCCGCATACCGTCGTAATCGGCGCCGCGGGCGCCGGTTATTTTCTCTTCTTCATCCGGATGTCCCTGTTGGCAATGAGCACGAACCTCGGCAATCATCTTGGCCGTCAGCAGGGCTGTGCCGGAAGGAGCATCCAGTTTCTGGTCATGATGCAATTCGATAATCTCGCAATGCGGCAGATAGCGGGCTGCCTCCCGGGCAAAACGCATCATCAGCACCGCACCGACCGAAAAATTGGGGCAGATGAAGCAGGTAGCGTTGTTGTCCTGGCAAAACTTGCGAATCATTTCCAGGTCTGCTTCACCGATGCCGGTGGTTCCCACGACCGGAATGACCCCGTTGCGCAAAGCGGTCATCACATTGGCGACCACCGATTTTGGATGGGTAAAATCAACCATGACCTGTGGCCGATGGCTTTTGATCGCCGCCTCCAGGTCCGACTCCAGCTTGACGCCGGATTTTCCCAGTCCCAGAATCTCGCCGACATCTTCCCAAGCCGCCTTGATATCCACCGTCGCGACAATTTGACATTCCGCATCCTGGGAAATCGCCTTCAGAACCTCTCGGCCCATCCTGCCGTTTGCGCCGGAAACCAATACTCTAATCATTCTTTACACCTCCAGATAATAAAACACAGCCGATGAGAGATATCTCACCGGCTGCTGAAAAGCTGCGGCTCCGCTGCAAATACAACCACTGCGTCGCATCTGTCAGCTTTGGATGAGATAGCGCTCCACCAATCACTTGGTGACAGTCACATGCCTGTTCGACATGAAACCAGCGCCATACGGGGTGCCCGTATCAACGCTTCGGCAACATGCCCTTTCCGGCTGCATCATCGATGCACGATCTCTTCAGCCATACTATTGCAGGTTGCGCCTCTACTCTGTCCCTTCGTCAAGGGGTCGACCATATTTAATTTTGTATACATTGTAACGCAGCACTCTTAAACTGTCAAACATATCTTTCCTGTTGGTCAGATCTGGCCGGTACTGCCGATTCCGCCGCTTCGGCCGGCCTTTTCCGCCGCCTTGTCGGCATCGGCCAACAGGAATTTATAAAAAATTCCCTGAGCAATCCGCATTCCCCGCTCAATCGTCACAGCCTGCCGGCCGCAATTGACCAGGGCAATCAGAATGTGGCCCTCATTTTCAGGATTGTTGTAATAATCCGAATCGATCACGCCCTGTGCGTTGACCAGTTGGAGGCCGTGTTTCACTGCCAAACTGGAACGGATGTGCATCCCCAGATATTCATCCTGCAACATGTACGCTTTGATTCCGGTGGGAATCAAAGCCCGCTCCCCTGCCGGCAGACAAATATTCTCGGCTGCAACGAAATCATAGCCGGCGCTGCCGGGAGTGCTGCGAGCCGGCAAAGGCAAGCCTGCCGTCTCATAACCACTGACATGTTCGAAGCCTCGCAACCGCATCATGCCAATCCTGCTGCCTCGACCGGACCGAGCGCCGTCAGGCAGGTGGTGTCCGGTTGGTACAACGGCTGCGCCAGTTCGAACAATTGTTCCAGGCTGACCGCATCGACTTTGGCCGCCAATTTTTCCGGTGAAAGGTATTCTCGGGAGGAAATTTCGGCCCGCCCGACACGGGACATCCGGCTGGCCGAGCTTTCCATACTGAACATCAAGCCGGCTTTCAACTGTTCTTTGGCCCGTTTGATTTCATCCGGCCTTACGCCGTTCAAACGGATATCAGCCAAAATCGCATTGGTGATCTCGATGACTTCACGCGAATTTTCCGGCGAAACCCCGGCATAAATCGTCATCAGGCCGGTATCGCGAAAGCTCGACGGGTAGGAGCAAACCGAATAGGCCAGGCCACGGTCTTCGCGAATGCTCTGAAACAGGCGGGAACTGACGCCGCCGCCCAGAATGGTGTTCAGCACATGCGATGCATAATACTGAGGCGAATCATGCGCGACACCCGGAGTCCCCAGGCAGATATGCAGTTGTTCTATGTCTTTTTCCTGAAGCAACCGCGCCGCAACAAAAGTCGGCGTCGGGTCTGCAAGGATCTGGCTTTTGCCGCTAACCCCGGCCCAGTAATTTTGGCTCAGTTCGACCAGTTGCGAGTGGGTCAGATTGCCGGCCGCCGCGATGACCAGATTATCCGGCACATAGTGTCGCATTCTGTAGTCAAGGATGGACTGCCTGTCCATCGCTGCGATCGTCTGGCGAGTGCCCAGAATGTTGCGACCCAGTGCGTGCCCCGGCCACAGCGAATTCATGTGCAGGTCATGGATCAATTCATCCGGCGAGTCTTCATACAGACTGATTTCTTCCAAAACGACCTGGCGTTCTTTTTCCACGTCGGTTTCGGCGAATTTTGAATTCAACAGCATGTCGCTGAGGATATCCATGCCGAGCGACAGGTGTTCCGGCAACACCTTGATGTAATAGCAGGTGTTCTCCCGGTCCGTGGCGGCATTCAACTGCCCGCCGACATCGTCGACCATCTCGGCGATGTCTTTGGCCGAACGCCGCTGGGTCCCCTTGAACATCAGGTGTTCGATAAAATGTGAGACTCCCTGTTCGGCCGGTGTTTCATGACGCGAACCCGTGCCGACGAAAATGCCGAGACTGATCGAACTCATATAGGGAATGGACTCCGAGACAATCCGGAGTCCATTGGCAAGAGTCGTCTTTTGATACAATGACGGTCGCTCCTCTGTTTACTCTTGTTATTCTGGTTTTGCCGCCGGCGCAGCAGCAGGTTCGTCTTTGAGCAAAATGCTGCGCGACAGGTTGATTCGACCCTGTCGGTCGATTTCGGTCACTTTGACGGTAACTTCGTCGCCAATCTTGACTACGTCTTCCACTTTTGCCACCCGGGTGCGGGCCAGCTGCGAGATGTGCACCAGGCCATCTTTACCAGGCAGGATTTCAACGAACGCACCGAAATTCATCAGGCGGGTGACTTTACCGGTGTAAATCGCACCGACTTCCACTTCGCGCACCAAGCCCTCGATGATCTTGACCGCTTTATTGCCGGCTTCCATATCCACAGCCATGATGAACACTTTTCCATCGTCTTCGATATCGATCTGCACGCCGGTGTCTTCGACGATTTTCTTGATGATCTTGCCGCCTGGTCCGATGACGTCGCGAATCTTGTCCGGGTTGATCTGCATGGTGATCATGCGCGGAGCGTAAGGCGACATTTCCGGACGCGGCGCCGCGATGGTCTGCGTCATCTTATCCAGGATGAACAACCGACCCTTCAATGCCTGTTCCAGTGCGCTGGACAAGATTTCGCGGCTGATGCCGCCGACTTTCATGTCCATCTGGATCGCCGTGATGCCCTTGGCCGTGCCGGCCACTTTGAAGTCCATATCGCCGAGCGCGTCTTCCATGCCCTGGATGTCAGTCAGAATCGAGAAATTCTCACCGTCGGTGACCAAACCCATCGCTACGCCGGAAACCGGAGCTTTGATCGGCACGCCGGCATCCATCAGCGACAGGGTGCTGCCGCAAACGCTGGCCATCGAAGAGGAGCCGTTGGATTCAAGTACTTCCGAAACCAATCTCAGGGTGTAAGGGAACTCGCTTTCCGACGGCAACACCGGAATCAGGGCCCGCTCCGCCAGATGGCCGTGACCGATCTCTCGCCGGCCGGGGCCACGCATCGGGCGGGTCTCGCCGGTGCTGTACGGCGGGAAATTGTAATGATGAATATAACGCTTGTGATCTTCAACGCCCAGTCCGTCAAGTTTTTGCTTGTCACCAATGGCGCCCAGCGTGGTCACATTGAGCACCTGCGTCTGACCGCGGGTGAACAGGCCGGAACCGTGTACGCGAGGCAACACGCCGACTTCGCAGGAAATCGGCCGGATTTCATCGAGTTGACGGCCATCCGGACGAACCTTGTCCACGGTGATCATCCGGCGGACAGTTTCTTTCAAAACTTTGTACAAAACATAAGAGACATCTTTCTTGTTGTCAGGATAAATCGAGGCAAAATGCTCTGCAGCCTGCTTCTTGACTTCGTCGATCTTGGCTTCCCGTTCCAGTTTGTCGGCATTGACCACCGCTTCACGCATCGCTTCAGTCACATGAGCGCGAACAGTCTCTTCCAGATCGGCGGGCGGAGCATACATTTTGATCTCGCGTTTTGGCAATCCAACTGCGGCAACGATCGTATCCTGGAAAGCGATGATGTCTTTGATGATGGCGTGACCATAGAGAATCGCTTCCTGAATGACCTGTTCCGACAACTCATTGGCCCCGGCCTCAACCATCAGCACGGCATCCCTGGTTCCGGCGACAATCAGGTCGAGTTGGCTCTCTTCCATCTGTTTCACTGTCGGGTTGACAATGTATTCATCATTGATATATCCGATCCGTACGCCGGCAATCGGTCCGTTGAAAGGGATATCCGAGATGCAAAGCGCACAGGAGGCGCCGACCATGGCGATGACATCAGGCGTATTATCTTGGTCCACCGAAACGACAGTCGCCACGATATGCACGTCATTACGGAATCCGTCGGCAAACAGCGGGCGAATCGGTCTGTCAATCATCCGGGCGCTCAGTATGGCGGTTTCGGTCGGTCTGCCTTCCCGTTTGATAAACCCGCCGGGAATTTTGCCGACCGAATACATTCTTTCTTCATAATCCACCGTCAGCGGAAAAAAATCGATTCCTTCGCGCGGACCCGCCGAAGCGGTCGCCGCTACAACCAGCGCCGTCTCCCCGTAACGGATCAACACCGCGCCATTGGCCTGTTTCGCATACTTGCCGGTTTCTACGACAAGCTGGCGGCCCCCCAGTTCAAATTGAAAAGTCTGCATTCACCTTTTCCTCCTCATTTTCCTTCTGTTCATTCACGTTACAAATTATATCCTATTCATCTGCAAAAGAAAATGTTATTTCTGCATCAAGGCATAAATAAAAGCGGGTTGCCCCGCTTTAAAGACAATAACTTATTTACGCAGATTCAGTTTGGCCACAATCGCCCGATACCGCTCCAGATCGGAAGCCTTGAGATAGTTGAGCAGGTTGCGGCGGTTACCGACCATTTTCAGCAGACCGCGTCGGGAATGATGGTCTTTTTTGTGCTCTTTAAGGTGTACGGTCAGTTCGTTGATGCGATCGGTAAGAATCGCAATCTGGACTTCCGGCGATCCGGTGTCGCCCTCGTGACGACGATGAATCAGAATCAGTTCCTGTTTTTTCTCTGAAGTAATCATTTTTTCCTCCTCAATTTTGCTCACTTTCCATTAGCCAAGAAGAACGCCGGAGGGTCGATCATCCGAGCCAAGGAGACGGCAATTGTTGCAAACTGTATTCTATCAGAATGCGATGACGATGTAAAGGACAAATGCGTAGGATTCCCGAAGCGGTGTCAGCGGAAATATTGCTGCCGAGCCTGTTGCAAGTCGCGGTTCATCTGCACGACCAGTTCGGCAGCCGAACCAAAGGTTTTCTCCGCGCGAAGCCGGCCGACAAACAGGGTCGTGATCGGTTTTCCATAAATGTCCCGGTCAAAATCGAGAATATGGGTTTCTACCCGCAACGGCCCCTGCACGAAGGTCGGGTTGGTGCCGATGTTGCACAGTCCGTCATAATATCGGGCGCCGACTTTGACCTTCACGGCGTAGACGCCTTTACCGGGAATCAAAAGCTGCGGCGCCGGCTGCATGTTTGCCGTAGGAAACCCCAGGGCGCGACCACGACGGTCGCCATGCACGACCCGGCCGCTCAGTTCGAATGGACGTCCCAGCAGGCTGGCGGCAGCGGCGACATCTCCGGCGGTTAACAAGTTGCGGATGACCGTGCTGCTGACCATCACGCCCTGTTCGTGAATCTCCGGGCAAATCTCCGTTGCGATACCGTAACGCTCGCAAAGCCCTGTCAGCATCTCCGGATTGCCCGCCCCCTTGTCGCCAAAGGAATAGTTCGGCCCGACAACGACATGCCGCGGCTTGATCCGCGTTGCCAGCAGGTGCACGAAATCTTCCGGCGGCAAATGCAGCAGCGACTTGGTAAAGGGAATGCGCACCAAAACAGTGACGCCCTGGTTTTTGATCTGGGCCGTTTTTCCTGCCAGTGTCTGCAATTGCGGTGGCACCCGTTGCGGATGAATCACTGACAGAGGATGATTGGCAAACGTAAACACCATGCTGGTTCCCTCATGTTGGCGACTCCATGCGACCGCACGGCCGATGACGAATTGATGGGCAAGGTGAACGCCGTCAAATGTTCCCAGCGCCATCGCGACCTTTTCGAATTGACAGTGCAGCTGATTCAGACTAGTGATGATCAACATGGTTCATCCATACCACCTGAAAATATTTTTACCGGTTTCAGCATACTGCCGGCCGGTTCCAATCGACCAATGCCAAAAAACAATCGGTTCGTATCGTACAACCTGACAAGACAGTCGGTAGCATCGACAACCGGCGTGTTAGCGGGGCGGATCGGTCGGCCCTGACGCAAATACCCCGCCTCGGGGTCCGACAGTTCGCAGGCCGGCAGATGGGACACCGCAGCCTCTGGAGGCAATAAAGCCTGTTGCGGCGCGGCGGCGATCTCTTCCAGCGACATCGCCTGTTCGATGGAAAACGGTCCTACCCGGGTCCGCAACAAGAACGACATCGTGGCCGGGATCGCAAGTCGATCGCCAATGTCTTCACATAACGTCCGAATGTAGGTCCCCTTGGAACAGCGCACCTCGATCGTCAAACGCCGTCCATGCACAGAAAGCAGCTCAATGGAACCGATGTCAATGCGACGGGGCTGCCGCTCCACCTGTTGACCGGACCGTGCCAGTTCGTACAGTTTTCTGCCGCCAACCTTCAACGCCGAATACATCGGCGGCACCTGTTCATAGCCACCGCAAAACGATTCGACAACTTCACGGATCCTTTGCAAAGGAGGCAGGCAGACCGGCGCTTCCTGCACTACCGTGCCGGTATCGTCGCCGGTATCTGTCTTGATTCCCAACAACACTTCGGTCCGATAGGTCTTGTCAAATTGATCGCCATATTCGACCAGACGGGTGGCATTTCCCAGATATACCGGCAAAACGCCTGCTGCTGCCGGATCCAGCGTACCGCTGTGGCCGACCTTTTTCTGCCGGTAGGTATGACGCACAAAAGAAACCGCATCATGGGATGTCATCCCCGGCGGTTTCAAAAAATTCAGCACCGCGCTAATCATAACCCGGCTTCCCTCAGGGCTTCCAACACACGCGTCAAAACCCGCGGCTTGACCTCATAAACCGATCCCTTCAACGTGCAGCCGGCAGCCCGGACATGCCCGCCACCACCGAGCGATCTGGCCAGATCGCTGACATTGAGCCTGCGTGAACGGAAACTGATTTTTACGGTTTCTTTTTCCTCCGACGGCTTGAACATGATTGCGACTTCCACGCCGGCAATGTTACGCGGATAATCGATGAACCCTTCCGTGTCTTCCACGTCGGTCGAGGCGATCCCCGGCGGAACCGTCACCGAGGCGACGCGACCGCAGCTCGATACTTCCAGGGTATCCAGCACTTTGGACAACGCAGTGATTTTCGATAACGGAATCGTCTGCAACTGTTCGGAGATGGTATGAGGTTCCGCGCCGTATCCGACCAACCGGGCCGCCGCATGGAAGGTTTGGACGTCGGTATTGGCATAACGGAAAAAACCGCAGTCTGTCGCGATCGCCGTATAAAGGCAGATCGCCATTTCTTTGCTTACAGCGCCATCGGATTCCTCGATCATACGCAGAATCATGAGCCCGGTTGCCGCCGCAGTTTCATCGACAAAAGTCAGATCGGCAAAATCCGAGTTGGACATATGGTGGTCGATATTCAGGCTGCGTCCCCGGAAACTGTGTCCGGCGCTGCCAGTACGACTGGCATCGCCGGCATCGAGCACGACAAACAAATCAACAGGCAACGGAGAAGACGGAGGTCGCACGATCTTGTCAAGATGCGGCAAGAAAGAATACATGACAGGCAAGTTGTCATCAAGCCACATTTGCACCTGAATACCGCGACGCTGCAGGAACAGATACAGGGCGATCATCGATCCCAATGCATCTCCGTCAGGATTAATGTGCGTGGTCAGAACCACCGACCGGGCCCTGGCCAATTCGCGCAACGCGTCGCTGGAAGAACCCCGCATGCTTACGACTTCCTTTCCGGTGTCTGTAATCCGAGCAATAGTTTTTGGATGTGGTCGCTGTTATCGAGGGAATTGTCACGATGCAGCGTCAATTCCGGCGTGTGCCGGATTCCTAGCCGCCGCCCGACTTCTGTGCGAAGAAAACCCAACGAGTGCTGCAAACCATCCCAGGTATCCTTCTTCTGCTGCTCGGATCCCATCAGGCTGACGTACACTTTAGCTGAACGCAGGTCGCCGGTGACTTCCACGCCGGTAACCGTGACAAAGCCGACGCGCGGATCTTTCAGTCCGTTGAGGATGATTTTACTCAGTTCCTGCTGAATAAACTCCTGTATTTTTTCAACACGTTGTTGTGCCATATCAGTTCACCCCTTTTCCCCGTGAAGATCAGCGGGGAATTTGCTCCATGACGAAGGCTTCCACAATGTCGCCTTCCTTGATGTCGCGATATTTTTCCAAGGTAATGCCGCATTCATAGCCAGCGGCCACTTCCTTGACGTCATCTTTAAACCGCCGCAACGAATCCAGTTTTCCCTCGAACACGACAATGCCGTTTCGCAGCAGGCGAACCTGGGATGTGCTGGTAATTTTCCCTTCCAAAACATAGGAACCGGCCACCACACCTTTGGGAATATTGAAAACTTGACGTATTTCCACCCGTCCCTGGACCACTTCACGGAATTCAGGCGCCAACATGCCGGTCATCGCGGCTTCGACATCATTGATCGCGTCATAGATGACCCGGTACATCTTGATGTCGACCTTTTCGTTATCCGCCGCTTTGCGCGCATTCGCGTCCGGACGGACATTAAAGCCGATAATCAGCGCATTGGCCGCCGAAGCCAGCATGACATCGGACTCGTTAATCGCACCGACGCCGCTGTGCACGACCATAACACGGACTTCCTTGTTTTTCAGCGACTCCAATGCCTGCCGCAAAGCCTCGATTGAACCTTGTACGTCCGCTTTGACTACCAGGTTGAGGTCCTTGATTTCACCAGCCTGAATTTGTTTGAACAGGTCTTCCAGCGTGACTTTCTGCGATTGGGCGATGGCGTCCGCTTTAGTCTTGGCCATCCGTTTTTCAGCAACCGAGCGGGCCGTCTTTTCATCGACGGCAGCCAGGATATCACCAGCCTGCGGCACATCGGACAAGCCGATGACCTCGACCGGGGTCGACGGACCGGCTTTCTTCACTTTTTCGCCACGGTCGTTGGTCATGGCACGGACTTTGCCGAAGGCTGTACCGGCGATAATCGTGTCGCCGACCCGCAGCGTACCGTTCTGAACCAGCACCGTAGCCACCGGGCCTTTGCCTTTGTCCAGCTCTGCTTCGACGATGGTCCCCTGAGCCGGACGATTGGGATTCGCTTTCAAATCCTGTACTTCGGCCACCAGCAGAATCATTTCCAACAGATCGCTGATGCCAGTCCGCTTGATTGCCGAAACAGGCACCATGATCGTATCGCCGCCCCAGGCTTCCGCAACCAGGCCGTACTCGGTCAGTTGCTGCTGGATTCTGTCTGGATTGGCGCCAGGTTTGTCGATCTTATTGATCGCGACAATAATCGGAACTTTTGCTGCTTTGGCATGGTTCAACGCTTCGATCGTCTGCGGCATGACTCCGTCATCGGCAGCAACGACCAACACCGCGATGTCGGTGACTTGGGCGCCGCGGGCCCGCATCGAGGTAAATGCCTCGTGACCCGGTGTATCGAGAAATACGATTTTCTTACCTTGTTGAACCACCTGGTAAGCGCCGATATGTTGGGTGATGCCGCCTGCTTCCTGCGAGGTGACATGGGTTTGGCGAATCGCGTCAAGCAAGGAGGTTTTGCCATGATCGACGTGACCCATGACGGTCACGACTGGCGGACGATGAACGAGTGTGGCCGGATCATCCTCAATTTCCGGGATTGCCGTCGGATCGGCTTCCGGTGGCAACTCTTCCACAGTCACGCCGAATTCGCCGGCAATCAGGCTGGCGGTATCAAAGTCGACTTCCTGGTTGATCGTCGCCATGACGCCCAACATCATCAATTTCTTGATCACTTCATTGACTTCGCGACCGAGTTTGATCGCCAGTTCTTTGACGGACAACGACTCGCCCACTTTGATATGGGTCGGCCGGATCGGTTCCTGTTTGGCTGCGGCCGGCGCCGGACCAGACGGTCGACGGTTTCCGGCGGCTGTCGGGCGGGATTGCTGTCCCTGGGATTGTGGTTTGTTAAATCCTGGCCGGTTCGTGTTCGCAGCCGGTTTGCCACCGGCCTGTCGGCGTTCATTCTTCTGGCCGGGTCCTGATTTTTCTCCGGAAGCGCCTTGAATCACATTTCCCGCAGGCATCGGCCGACCACCGGTCGACGGTCGGGTTTGTCCCGCTGCGGCCGGGCGATTGAATGACGGTTTGGGACGGTCGCCTCCGCCAGTTGCGTTGGCTGCAGAACCGCTCTTACCCGGCGCAGTGGCTTGTGTCGCCGGATTATTCAACGCGCGGGGAACAAAATTCGTCGCCGGTTGACGAATCACATTATTCGGATTGAACGGCGGCGCCGATTTAAAAGGATAATGCGGTGCAGGAGCCGCCGCAGGAGCAGTCGGCGCGGCTGGTTTTGGCACCGGTTTTGGCGCCGTATCCGCCGGCTTTGCGGCAACGGGTGTCGCTGGCGGTTTTTGCGGCGTCGATGGAACCGGTTTTGTCTCGGCAACAGGCGATGCCATCGGTTTTTGCGGAGCAGCAGCGGGCTTGACGACCGGTTGCTGCGGTTTCGGCGGAACAACCGACGGACGGGACACTGCGGGATCAACCGGCCTCGGTCGGGAATCACGCTGTTCGAAACGCGGCTTCATGGGGTTGCGAGGCTGCATGCCGCCGCCGTAAAAAACTTTTGGGGGAGCGGGTGGTGCTTTGGGTGGCTCCACCTTGGGGGCAGGCATGGCTGCCGCTGCCTTTTTGCGTTGGCGTTCGCGGATTTCTTCGGCAGTATCCGGTTTGGGCGCAAAGGTACGAACCAACACCTGGTAGGCGTCTTCATCGATACTCGCCATATGGTTTTTCGCCGGCATATTATTGCGGGCCAAAATATCCAGAATCAATTTGCTTGTCGTGGTAAATTCCTTGGCCAATTCATACACTCGATATTTGGACATTACATCGCCTCCAATACGTTCTCCGTCATCCGCCCTCATTGCCCAGCATGCGCCTGATCGCAGCGGCAAAACCCGGATCGGTAACGGCGAGAGCAGCTTTGGGGCTTTTCCCCACTGCTGTCCCCATTTGCAACTTTGTTAACGCGTTGATCGTGGGTGTTCCTGCACGCGACGTAATCGCAACCAGTTGTCTTTTCGTGTCTGCAGCCGTATCCGCAGCAATCAGCAACAGTTGGCAACGTCCGGACAGCAGGGCCTTTTCGACCTGCATCGCTCCGGCGGCAATTGCCCCGGCCCGATACGCCAACCCCAACAATCCCGCAATTTTTTCATCCGTCATGACGATTCCGTCTGCTTTAATAAAAGTTCATATATACTCGAAGGCATTGCCGTTTTCAAGGCCCTCTCGAGGCCTTTGCCCGCCATCGCCCGCTTGATGCATTCAGCATTTCGGCATACATATCCGCCGCGACCGGCCGCTTTCCCTGTCGGATCAAGCACGACCTCGCCGTCCGGCTTGCGTACAACCCGCGTCATCGCCTTTTTGTCGTGAAAAGCCTGACAACCGCTGCATAACCGTTGGGGAGTCTTTTTTGGCTTGATCATGACTCCTCTGCCTCGCCCTGCATCATCAGCGCCTGCGTTTCACTCTTGATATCAATCTTCCAGCCGGTCAGTTTCGCCGCCAGACGGGCATTCTGCCCCTCCCGGCCGATTGCCAGCGACAATTGGTAATCCGGCACGATCACCCGGGACGATTTATCGGCTTCGTATACTTCCACTGCGATCACCTTGGCCGGGCTTAGCGCATTGGCGATATATTCTTCCGGATTTTCGCTCCAACGGACCACGTCGATTTTTTCGCCACGCAGCTCGTTCACGATCATCTGCACGCGCAAGCCTTTGTGGCCGACGCAGGAACCTACCGGGTCCACATTTTCATCGGCGGAATGCACCGAAATCTTCGAGCGAAGTCCCGGTTCACGCGCCACCGACTTGATTTCCACGATGCCATCATGAATCTCCGGCACTTCCAGTTCAAACAGACGGCGCAACAAGCCTGGATGCGTCCGTGACAGCATGATCTGAGGGCCTTTGGGCAATTTCTTCACTTCGACGATATAGGCCTTGATCCGTTCGCCATAACGATACGGCTCGCCGCTGATCTGTTCGGTCGGCGGCAACACCGCTTCTGCTTTGCCGAGATCGACAAAAACCTGGCGTTGCTCGATCCGCTGCACAACGCCAGTCACGATGTCGTTTTCACGATTGGAATACTCGTCATAGACCAGACTGCGTTCTGCTTCGCGAATCCGCTGCACGACGACCTGTTTGGCGTTTTGCGCGGCGATCCGGCCGAAATCCTTCGGCGTGACTTCCTGTTCAACGATATCGCCGATCTGATAAGCGATATCGATTGCTTTTGCCGCCTCCAGAGAAATTTCCTGTTTGTTGTCCGTAACCGTTTCCACTACATCCTTGCGGGCAAAAACCTTGATTGCACCAGTCTCCCGGTCCATTACCACCCGCACATTCTGGGAAGTGCCGAAATTCCGTTTGTATGCGGAAATCAGGGCCGCTTCAACAGCTTCAAACAGGACCTCGGCGGCGATCCCCCGTTCCCGTGCCAACTGTTCAAATGCTGATAATAGTTCTGTACTCACCTAGACGCCTCCTAAAGTCTATTTTTTGCTTTTGCCCATATCGATATGCAATCGAACCTGGGCGATTTCTTCTTGCGGATATGCGATTTCCTTGCCTTGCTGTTCGACAAGCAACACTCCGTCCCGCATCCCTCTCAAGGTCGCAGTCACCGCCTTGATTCCTTCGCGGGGACGATAAAACTTGATATCGACCAGCCTGCCGGCATAGCGCACATAGTCCTTGTCCCGTCGCAGGACCCGATCCAGTCCGGGGGAAGATACTTCCAGGTAATATGCCTGTTTGAGAAAATCGACTTCGTCAAGGATCGGCTCCACGCTGCGGCTCAGTTGTTCGCAATCATCGATGCCGATTCCGCCGGCTTTATCGATAAAGATCCGTAAATACCAATCCCGTTCCTGGACGTACTCCACATCGACCAACTCCAACGATGTCCCCGCCAACAGCGGCTCGACCAATTGGGCGACCTTATCCTCGATCTCTGTTCGTGTCATCGGACACAACCTCCAAATTACGCGGAAAGAGTGGGCAGCACCCACTCTTTCTCCAGCTTCCGCAATTCTACAATATGATTATAGCACCCTGCCCGCGATATTACAACAGCCAGACAGACAAAAACTTGGCGAATCGGCGTCAGCCGAACAACCGCAATTGGTCGGATTCCGGCAACGAATCGAGACAGCCCTGTTGACGCAGCAACTCAAGAATGCTCTTGGATATGTGTCCCCGGATCCGCAGATCGTCTTGTGAGGAAAACGGCCGTTCATTGCGGCTGACGACAATGCTCTGGGCAGCTGCGCTACCCAGGCCGGGCAATGCTGCCAGCGGCGGCAGCAACGCACGGTCCCGGATCAAAAACTCCGATGCATGGGAATGGTATAAATCAATCGGCAGGAACTTGAAGCCTCTCAGCACCATTTCCCGGGCAGTTTCCATTACGCTGATCATGGCTTTTTCTTTTTGACTGGCGCCATTGCCTTTGCCATCCAGTTCGCTGATTGCGGCATTGATCCCTGCCTCACCGCGGATGACGGCAGCCGGATCGAAATCTTCAGCGCGGATTGTAAAATACGCCGCATAGAAGGCCAGCGGTTGATGCACTTTGAACCAGGCGATGCGGAACGCCATCATGACATAGGCCACGGCATGCGCTTTGGGAAACATGTATTTGATTTTCTGGCAGGACTGGATGAACCACTCCGGCACCCCTTTTTCCTGCATGGCTTGCACTTGGTTCGGTTTGACGCCTTTTCCCTTGCGCACGTTTTCCATGATGTCAAAGGCCATTTTGGGGGCTACCCCTTTGTGGATCAGCGTCACCATGATGTCATCGCGGGCCGAAATCGCTTCTGACAGGGTAGCCTGTTTTTCCCGGATCAAATCCTGGGCATTATTGACCCATACGTCGGTTCCATGGGAAAAGCCGCTGATGCGTACCAATTCGCTAAACCGTTTGGGCCTCGTCTCCTCGAGCATCTGCCGCACGAAGCGGGTACCGAATTCCGGCACGCCCAAGGTCGCGACCGGACTTTTGAGCTGCGCCGCAGTCAGCCCCAACGCCTCCGTCGAGTAAAACAGGCTCATCGTGGCCTGATCATCGAAGGGAATCTGCTTGGCGTCAATCCCGGTCAATCGTTCCAGCATCTTGATGACCGTCGGATCGTCATGGCCGAGAATGTCGAGCTTGACCAGGCGGCTGCTGATGGAATGATAATCGAAATGGGTGGTGACGGTGCCGGATGTCCGGTCGTCAGCCGGGTGCTGGATCGGCGTAAAGTGATGCACATCCATATGGCGGGGCACAACCATGATCCCACCGGGGTGTTGTCCGGTGGTCCGCTTGACCCCGGCGCAGCCCCGGACCAACCGGTTTATGTTGGCATTGGTTCCTGGCAGTTTTCTCTCTTCCAGATAATTCGCCACATAGCCGTAGGCGGTTTTTTCGGCAATCGTACTGATGGTGCCAGCCCGAAACACATTGTCGCGACCGAACAGCTCTTCGGTAAACTTGTGCGCTGTCGCCTGATAATCGCCGGAAAAATTCAGATCGATATCCGGCACCTTATCCCCTTCAAAACCCATGAACACAGCAAACGGAATGTTATGCCCGTCTTTGGTCAACCGGGTTCCGCATTGCGGGCAATCCTTGTCCGGCAGGTCAAATCCGCCGCCATACAACCCCTCGTCAGCAAATTCGCTGGCTTTGCAGTTTGGACACCGCCAATGCGGCGGCAATGGATTGACTTCGGTAATCCCGGTCATCGTCGCCACAAATGAGGAGCCGACGGAACCTCGCGAGCCGACCAGATAGCCATCATCGGTCGATTTTTTCACCAGTTTGTGAGCTATCAGATATAGCACGCCAAACCCGTTGTTAATGATTGAATCCAGTTCCATCCGCAACCGCTCGGCGATCAGCTGTGGCAAAGGATCGCCATACCACTCCCTGGCTTTGTTGTAAGACATCTCGCGGATCTCATCGTCAGCGCCCGGAATATCGGGAGAATACAGCCCGTCAGGAATCGGTTGCAACCGCTCAACCGCCGCGGCGATTTTCTGCGGTGCATGAATTACGACCTCCTCAGCCAGCTCTTCTCCCAGATATGCGAACTCCGCCAACATTTCCTCGGTGTTGCGAAAATAGAGCGGTGCCTGCTGATCGGCATCGTCGTATTTTTGTCCGCTCATCAGAATCCTGCGATAGACCTCATCTTCCGGCCGCAAGAAATGCACGTCGCAAGTGGCGGCGACCGGTCTGCCGCTCAAGCGGCCGATTTCACAGACTCGCCGGTTATACGCCCGCAATTGTTCCTCGTCAGCAACCTGCCCGTTGCGAATCAAAAAATGATTGTTGGCGCAGGGCTGAATCTCAAGAAAATCGTAAAAATTGGCGATTTGCAACAGTTCTTCTTCGGATGCTCCATTCAACATCGCCTGATAAAACTCGCCGGCTTCGCAGGCCGACCCCAGAATCAAACCTTCGCGGAATTCGCGCAAAGCCGAACGGGGAATCCGCGGGGTCCGGTGAAAAAACTTGATATGGGCCAGCGACACCAAACGGTAGAGGTTGCGCAGCCCCTGCGAGTTTTTCGCCAGAATGATGATATGGTTGCTCTGGCTGATGTCCTGGTCAAACAGATAGCCTTCCATGCCATAGATGACCTTGACCTTGCTCTTTTGGGCGATTTCCTGCGCAAAGGGAAACGCCTGCACCACGCCGTGATCGGTGATGGCCACCGCGCTGTGGCCGTATTGTTCGGCAGTCCGGATCAGCCCTTCGACTGAAACCACCGAATCCATGGAGCTCATTTGAGTATGGGCGTGAAGCTCCACCCTTTTCTGCGGAAGCCGATCCTCAAGCGGCGCGACTTCGGACCGGGAAATATGGTCCGCCTGCAAGACCAGTTCGCGCACATAGCGGTCAAACATGACCGTTCCCTTGACTTTGATCAGAGGATCGCCTTTCTTGATCATATCGAATTTCTTGTTCGCTTCGGCGCTGTTTTCAAAAAAGGCCTTGCAACTGATGGCGCAGGTTGCATCTTCCAGGGAAAACGACAGCAAACTGCGGCCGCTTTTTAGTTCTTTCACTTCCAAGGCCCGTGCATGCCCCTGCACGATGACGTTGCGCTGTTCCTCGGTGATTTCGCCGACTTGCATCGCTTTGCCCTTGATCGCACTGCCCAGGATCGTTCTTTCGCCCCGTTCGTCGCCATTGCTGCTAACGGCAGTTGCTGCAGTGTCCTGCGGTAACGCCTGCAGCATGCAATCCAGCGCATCAAAGCAGACTGCACTTTCTACCACCTGGATTTCCAGTTGGACTGTCAAGCCGAATTGTTCATGCAAAAATAACGGAAAGCTTTTTTCAAAGCCTTCCCGTTGAATCAATTCCATTTCCAAGGTTCTGGCCAATTTGATCGACAATACGCCCCCGTTCCATTGCCACTCGGCCATCAGCAGCGCACGGCGGGTCATCGGCGTTAACTGGGGAATCGCACCGATCAGTTGTTCCTTTTTTTCACAGAGCAGTTTCGGGTCATGGAGCAGTTGTTGCTCAATCGTCAGTTTTTCCAGACATGTCGCCTGACGTAAAAACTTTTCCACCTGAAGCCGGTCCGATTCCGGCAAAAGTTCAGGCACGAACAGGACGATGCGGCAGCTGCCGCTGCGCGAATCGACGGTTACAGCATCCAGCCGGCTACGTTCAAGGATTCGGCGTGAACCTGCCATGAGCGGCAATTCACGGGTCAAATTGATCAGAACATTCTTATCCGAAGGCGAAACACAATAGGTCAAATTCCCGACACCCCTGCTCTATTTTCGGTGCACGCCAAGTTACAGACCGGCCAGCAAGCGGGTGACTCCGTCGACATACTCATCCAGCGGCAATAGCAGGCTTTCCTTGCTACGACGCACCTTCACCTCGACGCAGTTTTCCTTCAGCGCTTTCGGTCCGACGGTAATCCGCAGCGGATAGCCAATCAGGTCGGCATCTTTAAACTTGACGCCGGAACGATCTTCGCGATCATCCAACACCACTTCGATTCCTGCCGTCGTCAGCTCGCGGTAGACCTTTTCCGCCATCGCCATTTGCGGCTCATCTTTGGTGTTGATCGGTACGATGACGACCTGGTAAGGCGCAATGGAAGCCGGCCAGATAATCCCATCGGCATCATGATGCTGTTCGATTGCCGCTGCCATCGTGCGACTGACGCCCACTCCGTAACATCCCATGACCATCAACTGTTCCTGGCCGTTTTCATCCAGATAGGTTGCGTCCAAGGCCTTCGAATACTTGGTATGAAGCTTGAACACTTGCCCCACTTCGATGCCGCGGGCTGTTTTTACCGGGGCATTGCAACGGGGGCAGGGGTCTCCTTCGCGAATCAGCCGGATATCAGCGACATGGGTAGGTTTGATGTCTCGCAGCGGTGAAACGTTGGTGAAGTGTTGTTCAGCGATGTTAGCGCCGCAAACGGCGTTATGCATGTTCATTACGCTTGAGTCCGCCACGAGCGTGACGTTGGACAACCCTACCGGGCCAATATAGCCCGGTTCGCTGTGGAACGCGGACTGAATCTCCTTTTCACCGGCCATTTCCAGTTGCAACACGTTCAACAAGTTCGCCAGCTTTATTTCATTCACTTCATGATCGCCCCGGACCAAAGCCAGTACCGGACCCTTTTCCGTGATGAACGCCAAGGATTTGATCAAGCGGTCCGCTGTAAGCGACAAATAAGCCGTAACATCCGATATGGTCTTTTGGCCTGGCGTAGCTACAGTCTCGATAGGTTTCTCGATTTCTGGCACCGATGTCAGTGGCAGTAGCTCGGCTTTTTCAACATTGGCGGCAAAATCGCAGTCATCGCAATAAGCGATCGCGGCTTCGCCGGAGTCCGCGATCACCATGAACTCATGCGTGCCGCTGCCGCCGATCGCACCGGGGTCAGCCTCCACCGGTCGGAATTCCAGACCGCATCGGCTAAATATCCGCGAATAGGCATCATACATCTTTTTGTAGCTTATTTCCAGACCTGCCGTATCTCGATCGAACGAATAGAGGTCCTTCATGATGAATTCGCGGCCGCGCATCAGGCCAAACCGTGGTCGAATCTCATCACGGTATTTGTTCTGAATCTGATAGACCAATAGCGGCAATTGACGGTAAGAACGCACATCCGACTTGACAAGCGTCGTCACCATTTCCTCATGCGTCGGCCCCAGACAGAAATCCCGCTGGTGACGGTCTTTGAGACGGAACATTTCATCGCCGTAGACATTCCAGCGACCTGTCTGCTGCCAGATCTCAGCCGGTTGAACGATTGGCATCGCGATTTCCTGACCGCCTTTGGCATCCATTTCTTCCCGCACAATCTGTTCGATCTTGCGCAAAGTCCGCCACGCCAACGGCAAATAGGAATAAACGCCACCTGCGGCCTTGCGGATCATGCCGGCCCGCAGCATCAACTGGTGGCTGGGAACTTCAGCTTCTGCCGGAACTTCCCGTAATGTCGGCGCATAAAGATTCGTCATTCTCATTTTATCAAATCCCCCTTGTCAAGTCGGTCCATTTCTTCAAAGAGAGCTTCTGCCAGTCGCTCTTCCGGAACTTTTGCAATGATCTCGCCTTTACGGAATAATAGCCCTTCACCCTGACCGCCGGCAATTCCCACATCCGCTTCGCGCGCTTCGCCCGGTCCATTGACGACGCAACCCATCACCGCCACCGTCATCGGGCGGCTGATCGATTGCAGCCTTTGCTCGACCTTGCCGGCCAAAGCAATCAGGTCTATGTTGCAACGGCCACAAGTCGGGCAGGATACCAAGATCGGCGTGAAACGCCGCAACCCCAGCGACTGCAGGATATCGCGAGCAACCCTGACTTCCTCGACGGGGTCCGCAGTCAGGGAAACCCGGATCGTATCTCCGATCCCTTCCGCCAGTAGTGCGCCGATACCCACGGCAGACTTGATGATTCCCACCCGGGGCGTCCCGGCTTCGGTAACTCCGAGATGCAGCGGATAATCGACCTGCTCCGCCATCAGCCGGTACGACTGAATGGTAAGCGGCACATCATTGGCTTTCAGTGAAATCTTGATATCGTAAAAACCAAGTTGTTCAAGAATCCGCACATGTTGCAATGCGCTCTCGACCAATGCCTCGGCTGTCGCGTGTCCGCCATGCCTTTCCAACACCGCTCCATCCAGAGACCCCGCGTTCACACCGATGCGGATGGGGATTTGCTTTGCCTGGGCAGCCCGCACCACCGAGCGGACCTGCTCACTGTCCTTGATATTGCCGGGATTCAGACGCAGACCGTCGATCCCGCGTCGAATGACTTCCAGCGCCAGTCGGTAATCGAAATGAATATCCGCGACGAGTGGAACGGCAGCGGTTTCCTTGATCGCGGAAACTGCCACCGCAGCAGCCATATCGGGAATCGCCAATCGGACGATTTCGCAGCCGGCCTGTTGCAAAGCGGCAATCTGGGCAACCGTTGCCGATACGTCAGACGTTTTCGTTGTTGTCATCGATTGAACGGATACCGGATTTGCACCGCCGACCGCGATGGAACCCAGCTGCACAGTCCGTGTTATCCGGCGGGAAAACAGCTTATCCACCGAACTCGCCTCCCCCGTCAAAACAAATTGAGCCGAATTAGATCCTTCAGCGTTGCGAACAACATCAAGGTTCCCAGCAATGCAATTCCAACCATCTGCGTATAATGGATTTGTTTTGCGCTGAGAGGCTTGCGTCTGATCGCTTCCACCAGCAAAGTAATCAGATGTCCGCCATCTAGCAACGGTACCGGCAATAAATTGATCAGCCCTAGATTTATGCTGAGAAATCCGGCGAACTGCAACAAGGGAACAAGCCCCAGCTGCGCCATCTCACCGGTCAGTTTCATCACGCCGATCGGCCCGGCGATGTCCGCTTCCGCCTTACCGGTAAACATCTGTACCAGACCGGTCAGCATCTTGCCGGCAATCGCGAAGGTTTGCGTGAGAGAACGGGAAAACGCTTCGCCAAAACCCAGTTGCTGCTTGTCAATCACCGGAACAATGCCAATCAATGCCCGGCCCGACTTAGTGTCAATCTCCGGGATCATTGTGACGGTTCTCGGATTGCCCGCTGCAGTCACTAGTTCCAGGGTCAGCGAATCCTTGGCGACGCGGATGGTTTCCACCACTTCCCGCCAATTGCCGACTGGCGCGCCATTGACCCTCACAATCCGATCCCCCACCGAAAGGCCCGACTGAATCGCCGGTTTTCCTGGAATCAGAGCACCGATCATCGGTTTGTCCGAAACCGTTTCAATTCCGTTGGCCAGAAACACAATCGTGAATAACAAAACAGGCAGGACAAAATTCATGACCGAACCGGCGGCTATCACCAATGCGCGGGCCCAAACAGGCTTGCGGGAAAATCCCCGTTCATCCTGTATTTCTTCGGGGTCCATCCCGTCAATCTTGTTGTAACCGCCCAAAGGAATCGCCCGCACTGAATACTCTGTTTCACCGGATTTTTTCCACAGCAATTTGGGGCCGAAGCCAATCGCAAATTCTGTGACTCGCATCCCTGTCAGTTTTGCTGTGATAAAATGACCCAGCTCATGCACCAGCACCAGCAGACCAAACACAAAAATCGTGGCGATAATTGTCGTCATTTACTTCCCACCCTGTTCACATTTTCCTCGGCAGCATGGCGCGCCCAAGCGTCCGCTGCGATATATTCGGCCAATTCCGGCGAGGCAACGCCGCTGTGCATCGATAGCACGGTTTCCACAATCGGGATCAGGTCGACAAACCGGATACGTTCATCAAGAAACGCCTGCACCGCCACTTCGTTCGCCGCATTCATCACGCAAGGATAAGTGCCGCCCTGCTTGCCTGCGGCGTAAGCCAACGGTAAGGCACGAAAACTTTCGGTATCCGGCGGTTCAAAAGTCAGTGCCAAAGTCTGACTGAAATCCATGCGCGTGTAAGCGACCGGCAATCGCTCAGCCTGATTCAATGCGTACTGGATTGGCAGCTTCATGTCCGGCAATCCCATCTGCGCTTTCACCGAGCCGTCGCAGAATTCGACCATCGAATGAATAATGCTTTGTGGATGAACCGCCACATCGATTCGCTCATAATCGATATCAAACAACCAACGGGCTTCGATGATCTCCAGTCCCTTGTTCATCAAGGTCGCCGAATCAATCGTGATTTTTCGTCCCATGTCCCAGTTCGGATGTTTCAGGCACTGCTGCAACGTCACGTCGGCGAATTCTGCTGCCTTGCGGCCACGCAGCGGCCCTCCGGATGCGGTGAGCAACAGGCGGTGGATTGCGCTTGTAGCTTCACCGACAAGACATTGGGCGATCGCGCTGTGTTCACTGTCCACAGGAACCACCGCGACCTGTTTTTTTCTGGCCAGCGCCATCACCAGCGCGCCGGCTGCAACCAACGTCTCCTTATTGGCAATGGCGAGCGTCTTGCCGGCGTTGATGCAGGCTACCGACGGAACGAGTCCGGCAAAACCGACCAACGCATTCAGCACGACATCGGTATCGTCATAAGCCGCGGCTTGCTTCAGCGCTTCGATTCCCCGGCAAAGCCGTACTCCGCGAGGCAAGCCTTCCTGCATCAGTGCTGTTGCTGCCTTTTCTTCGGTAAGAACAACGAATTCCGGCATGAACCGTTCGATTTGTTGTCGCAACAATCGATGATTGGCGTGGGCCGTCAATACCTGAACCCTGAAAACATCAGGGTTGGCAGCGATCACATCGAGCGCCTGCGTACCAATCGAACCGGTGCTGCCTAAAATTGCAACCTTGATCATCTGCGTCGGCCCCTTCTACAATATTTGATACGTTCTAAACCGTTTGATTCCTATGATACCACAAGACTGACATCCCAATAACATCTAACGTCCCGCAGCGAAAATCAGATAATAGTATACCGCAGGAACGGAAAACAAAAGGCTATCCACCCGGTCAAGCACTCCGCCGTGCCCGGGAAAAAACCGCCCTGAATCTTTCACACCCATATGCCGTTTTAACGCCGATTCGACCAAATCGCCCAACTGGCAAAATACGCCGACGATTGCGCCACAGACCAATCGGTCCGTCAAAGGCAAGTTCATATAATAACCTGTTATCATCGTAGCGGCAAGACAACCGAAGAAGCCGAATGCCGCCCCTTCCACGCTCTTGGCCGGACTGATCGGCGGACAAAGCTTGCGTCTGCCCCAACGGGTTCCGCCAAAGTAAGCAGCCGTATCACACGCCCAAGTTCCAATCATAGCCATGGCAAAGTACTGCATGCCCAAGCTTTCCGGCATTAATCGCAGAGCAATGAAATGTGCGAACGGAATGCCGATGTAAAACACACCAAGTATATTATACATGGCATCAGAAAAAGAGAAATGTTCATAATTCAGCACAACCATCGATAAAATCACCGACATCGCAAAAAAAACACAGGGTAAAACTTGACCAATCCCTGAAATCCATGCTGCCACAGGCATCGCCAGCAACAAGAACCCGCCGAGCATCTGAAGTGGCATTATTTTCTTATGTTTGAGCATCACAACATATTCATGCCAACCGGCCAGCGCCAAAAAAACCATGGCGGCCGCGAACAGATCTCCCCCCTGCCAGAACAGGTAAAGCGCGATTGGCGTTGCGACCAGCGCTGTCAATATTCGTGTCTTCAGGCTAATTCCTCCTACCGTGGCGGCTTTAGGCCGCCAAAGCGACGCTCTCGATGCTGATAATCAAAAATCGCCTGTCGAAAATGCTGTGGCGTGAAATCCGGCCACAAAGTGTCTGTGAGCCACAGTTCCGCATAGGCCAGTTGCCAAAGCAAAAAATTGCTTATCCTCATGTCTCCGCCCGGCCGGATCAACAAGTCGGGATCTGGCTGGCTACTAGTAAATAAGTGTTTAGCAAATTGACCTTCGTCGATCTCGTCGACGGAAAGGCGGTTTGCCTGTACCTCTTGCGCCAGTTGCCTGGCAGCTTGAACGATTTCAGCCCGCCCGCCGTAATCCACAGCCAGATTCAAGTCGATTACCGTTCCCTGGGAGGTTTTTTGTTCGGCAAGTTCGATCCGTCGCAGCAGTTCCTCACCCAGTCGTCGTCTGTTGCCGATAAAGCGCAACCGCACCTGCTTTTCTACCAGCCGGTCCACTTCGTTATCCAGATAAGTCGAAAACAGCTCCATCAAAAAACTGACTTCTTCATTCGGCCGCCGCCAGTTTTCGGTCGAAAAGGCGTAAGCCGTCAAAACGCGCACCCCGATCTCGGCCGCTTCCGTAAGAATATCCCGCAAAACCTCAGCTCCGGCTTTGTGGCCGAATGTTCTGGGTAAGCCTCGTTTCTGGGCCCAACGCCCATTGCCATCCATTATAATGGCGACATGCAGCGGAACACGCGTCGGATCCAAGGGTTCTGCCACGCCGGGATCTGCCTTAACGCGTCGGCGCCAAAGTTTTGTGACCAAGCCGCTTCTCTCCTTTTTATTCCCTGTAAGGGGAAACCCCCTCGTGGGAGGGGGTTTCGATCAAGGCGCTTCGATTGCCGATACCGGGCAAACCGCCGCACATGCTCCACACTCTACACAAACGTCTTCTTCGATAACGTACGGAGTGCCTTCCTTGATCGCGCCAACCGGACAGGTTGATGCGCAAGTACCACACGCGACACAGGAGTCATTAATTTTATAGGACACTTTTCACTGCACCTCCTTTCCCATTTTTGCTGCGACTACCAAATGAACAACGCCGTTGCAGATGTTCTGGCGAACGACATACCGGCAATCATCCAGCAATTGGAACTTATTGGAGCGGGGTACGGTACAGGCAACAACATAAGGAATCTCTGCCGCCCTTAACGCACTCTCCGCCGAACCAAGCGGCAACATCAATACATCCGGCAAATTGTTATACTTCCATGATTTCTTTTTCTTTGGTCTGCATTACATGGTCGACTTCTTTTATATACTTGTCAGTCAGTTTTTGGATTTCTTCCACTGCTTTTTTCACATCATCTTCCGAAGCAGCTTTTTCCTTTTCAATTTTTTTCAATGCATCGTTGGCATCGCGTCGCAGATTGCGAATCGCAACCCTGCTGTCTTCCGCGAGTTTATGCACACCCTTGGTCAGTTCCTGACGGCGCTGTTGGGTTAACTGAGGAAGGATCAGGCGGATGACCATTCCGTCGTTGTTTGGTGTCAGGCCGAGATCCGATTTTAAAATGGCTTTCTCGATCACCGGCAGCGTCTTCTTGTCCCACGGCTGGATCACGATTGTGCGTGGCTCCGGAATCGAAATATTGGCCACTTGGTTAATCGGGGAAACCGCACCATAATAATCGACGGAAATCCGGTCAAGCAACCCGGTCGTAGCACGCCCGGCCCGCAATGAAGCATATTCGCGTCGCAGCACTTCAATCGCTTTCTTCATCCGGTCTTCATGGGACGCATAAATCTCTTTGATAGGCATAATCAATTCCCTCCTACAACAGTGCCGATGGATTGCCCGAGGGCCGCTCTTACAATATTGCCGGGTTCATCAATGCCAAACACAATGATCGGGATGTCGTTATCCATACACAGTGAGGTTGCCGTCGTATCCATAACGCCCAGCCCTCGCTGAATCACTTCAATGTACTTTAACTCTTCAAACTTGATCGCATCCGGATTAAGCTGAGGATCGCTGTCGTATACCCCATCGACATTTTTCTTCGCCATCAGGATCACATCCGCCTCGATTTCCGCCGCCCGCAAAGCCGCAGTGGTATCAGTGGAAAAATAGGGATTGCCTGTTCCTGCAGCAAATATTACCACACGCCCTTTTTCCAGATGACGAATGGCCCGGCGGCGTATGTAGGGTTCGGCCACCTGACGCATTTCAATCGCGGTTTGCACCCGGGTGTCGACCTCGCACTGTTCCAAAGCATCCTGCAAAGCCAGCGAATTGATTACTGTCGCCAACATCCCCATGTAGTCGGCAGTCGCCCGATCCATCCCGCGTGAACTCCCTGACAAGCCTCGCCAGATATTGCCGCCGCCAACGACTACCGCGACCTGCAAGCCATTATTGACTGTTTCTTTAATTTGTTTTGCCACCGAATCGACAATCGCGGGATCGATTCCATAGCCTTTCTCGCCGGCCAATGCTTCGCCGCTTAATTTCAGGACAACCCGTTTAAATTGTTTCGGCTCCAAAGCATAACCTCCGTTCAATATTATTGTTATTCTACGGCTCGATTTGAATTCCTTCCGAAAAAGAGAGAACACGGTTGTGTTCTCTCTTTGCTTTTGATAATTTGTAATACTTATTTCTTTGCCGCTTCGGCAACCTCTGCCGCGAAATCGGTCACTTTCTTTTCCAGCCCTTCGCCCATCTGATAGCGAACGAATCTTCTCACGACGATATTTTCGCCAATTTTTGCAATTTGTGCATTGACGACATCCGTGACGGATTTGTCCGGATCCTTGATGAAAGTTTGCTCAAGCAGGCAATTGTCTTTATAGAATTTTTCCACCCGGCCATCGACCATTTTATCGACAATTTTTTCCGGTTTGCCTTCATTGAGTGCCTGCGCCCGCAGGATTTCCCGCTCATGCTCGATAATCGCGGTAGGCACTTCAGCACGGGACAAGTATTGAGGATTCGCCGCAGCGACTTGCATGGCGAGGTCGCGGACAAAAGAGTGGAACTCCGGTGTTTTGGCAACAAAATCAGTTTCGCAGTTGACTTCAATCATAACGCCGATTTTGCCGGCGCCATGGATATATGATTCGACCACGCCTTCTGCGGCAACTCGACCGGACTTTTTCGCGGCAGCAGCAAGACCTTTTTCACGCAGATAGTCCACCGCTTTATCCATATCGCCATTCGTTTCAACCAGCGCCTTTTTGCAGTCCATCATGCCAGCGCCGGTGGATTCACGCAATTCTTTGACCATTTGTGCCGAAATCATTGAACATTCCTCCTATAGTAAGCTTTCAGCGCAAAACGCAATTATTGTTCCGCCGCTTCCGTGACAGCCGCCTCATCCATTTCCATTTGCTCGCCCTGACGTCCTTCCAGAATGGCATCAGCCATTTTGCCGGTAAGCAATTTAACGGCGCGAATCGCATCATCATTAGCCGGAATGACATAGTCGATCAGGTCAGGGTCGCAGTTGGTATCTACGATGCCAACTACCGGAATCCCCAGTTTGCGGGCTTCTTGAACCGCGATTTCTTCTTTGCGCGGATCGATGACGAACAATGCACCAGGCAGTCTGTTCATCGTTTTGATGCCGCCAAGGAATTTTTGCAGACGCTCCATTTCATGGCGCAACTGCAAGACTTCCTTTTTGTGCAGGCCGGCAAAACCGTCGTTCGCATCCATGTCTTCCAGTTTACGCAGACGGGCGACCCGTTTCTGTATCGTCTGGAAGTTGGTCAACATACCGCCCAACCAACGCTCATTGACATAGAACATGTTGCAACGCAGCGCTTCGTCGCGAACCGCTTCCTGAGCCTGTTTCTTCGTCCCGACAAACAACATGGTCTTGCCTTCCTGGGCAATGCTACGGACAAAATTATAAGCATCTTCCACTTTCCTGACAGTCTTCTGCAGGTCAATGATATAGATGCCATTTCGCTCCGTAAAGATGTACGGAGCCATTTTGGGATTCCATCTTCTGGTCTGATGACCAAAATGAACCCCCGCCTCGAGAAGTTGTTTCATGGATATAACTGACATAAGGCACCTCCTGTTTTTTCCTCCGCGGCAGCTGGTTTCCGCTTGCACCGGAAATACCGGCACAGGATTTGCGGTAGTCTGCCGCGTGTGTCATTAACACGTCGAAATATATTTTACCATACTGTTTTACTGACAGCAAGCAATTGTCGAGCTACTCCACCGTCTTTTTGCGCAACTTCAACAGCAGCATGACTTCGCCTTTGCCAATGCCCATTTTTTGCGCAATGTCGGTGACTGACCAGCCTTGTTCCGCCATGTCCAGAATCATGGTCCGTTTATCTGCGACGAGCGGCTTGCTTTGCATCGAAGCCTTTGTTGGCGGTTTTGCGGTCAACGCCGCGATTGTCGGTTCAAGCACACGGCGCTGTTCTTGCACCGGTTTTACCGGTTCCGTCGCTAATTCGCGAGATAGCGTTTTGGCGACAGGAGTAAGTGGAGAGGTTCGTTGCGCAAAATGAGGAGTTGGCGGCACTGTCTCCGTGACGGGCGCCGTTTGTGCCAGTTTGACAACGTCCTGTTGACGCAGGGCCAGTTGCTGTTCAAGATATTGGCGCTGCTTTTGCATCCATTCCATCATCTGCTGTTGCTGCTGTTCACATTGCAGTTGGCGCATTTGCAGTTGTTGACTCTGTTGTGCCAACAAACTGCTGCGGCGGTCAATCTCCGCAAGCAATATTTCCATCTGGGCGATTTTTGCATCCAGTCTGTCCACCGCAGTATCGGCAGCCAGCAGAATCTGTTCCTGCATCTGTTCGACCGGGCCGGACAAATTTCCCGACAAACGCTGTACCATCTTACTCCTCCGCACGGCGAAACCAACCAGAACACAGGCAACAAGCAGCGCCAGGATCGTCAACGTCACATTGAGCATGGTTCCTCCTGTCAGGTCTTGATATCAATCGTATGGCCGCGAACCGGGTCTTGCGCCTCGCGGCGCGGCTTTCCTGCGCCTTCCTTGTCGCCGCCTGATGGTGGTTCTTCATCGCGTTTCTTTTGCCGACGCTGTTGCGGCTTTTCTTTATTCAAGTCTTGCATGGAAACCTTTCCGTCATGTTCGGCTTGTCTGGCCGCCAGAACCTGTTGTTGCTGCTCTGCCGCAACCTGCTTCTGTTGCGCGGCAAGCTGGTGCTGCTGGGTTACCGATTGTTGGTCGGTGACCGAAGCAACTCTGGCCGCATCGACTGTGCGCGGAATCATAACCTGTAAATCCATCGGCCGGATATACATTGACGGTCACCCCACAATTCAAGCCGGATACAGTTGCAAGTCACTTGAACGGACGGAACTTAATTTCACCGGCATCGGCATAAAAAACCACAAACCGATACTCTTCCGATATGGGCTTTACCAATGAGCCGATCACTATCTTGACTCCGGGATATACATAATCGGAAACCTTGATTTGCCCGGCTTTCAATTCTTCATAAGCGGCTTCCATTTCGGACATTTTTTTGCGCATGGACTCAACCTGGCCCATGGTTGAAAACTGGGCACGGGTGAGTTTTAACATCAGTTCCTGCTTTTCCGGCGGCAATTTCGCTTTGTCAATCGAACGCAGTGTGAATAGCCCTTTTTGCAGTTGGTCAAGATTTGACTCGGCTGCCTTCAGTTCTTTGCGCATTGCCAGATACGCTTCACGCAGTTTGGGATTTACTCCTGCCTGGAGTTCCGTCGGCGTCGCTGAAGATGAGCCGACTGATTTCGCCAAAATCTCATCGCCGGCTGAAGTGATTCCACCGACAATCTGGCCGCGTTTCCCTTCCACCCGCACCTTTTTGCCAGCGCTCAGTTGACTGTGCAAGACCACATCGTTGATCAAGATATCCTGGTCGGCTGTCACCCGGGCATTCTCGACAAATTTTGCCAAGACCGTTCCCGAAGCTTCAATCACGCCTTTGTTGAGACCCAATATCCCCTGGCGGATCGTGACGTTTACCCCCCTGACATTGCCGCCGCTCACCATGCCGGCCACATCGACATTGCCGCCGGCTCTGACAAAAAAGCCTTCCTGAACAGATCCGCTGATTGCCACATCGCCGGAAAAATCTATATTGCCGGTGGAGAGATCCACATCGCCTTTGATGTTCAATACCGGCGAGACGGAAATTTTACCGTTCACAACGGAAACCGTACCATTGAGAGCAGCAACCAATTTACAGTCGTCCTCAATCAACACATTGGTTCCCGGATGTAGCACCAGGTCCTTGCCGGCCCGTGGCGGAATCGTATTACCGCAAACATCATACCCTTCGATACCGGTGCCAGGAGGATTCTTGACAGCCAGAACCTGCCCTTTTTCCACATTTATATATAATCCGAGATTTTTGAAATCGACACCGCCGTCAACGGTTTCGGCCGGTTTTCCACGGCGTTCCAGATCGATTTTATATTCAATGTTCGCATCTTGACCGTTTTCAGCATTTTTTCCTTTGGCGCAAAGAATCCGTAAACCGGGTTGCCGCAATGCCAAGTCGATCGATTCCGGAAGAAAACCGAACAGCACTCCCGCTTTGTCAATTTTATCCATCACGGTTTCCGGATCCGGTTTCTTTGCACCTTCCGGCAAATCGACCTGTAAATAGGCTTCCATCCGGTCACGCGAGACAAGAACGCTGA